>NZ_JBFBCG010000015.1:0-118064 GCF_040683105.1 Streptomyces sp. NPDC051020
AGCGGTCCTGACCGGGGGTACCGAAGAGGTACAGGATCAGGTCCTGGTCCAGGGTGATACGGCCGAAGTCCATGGCCACCGTGGTGGTGGTCTTGCCGCCGGTGTGGGTCAGATCGTCGATGCCCGCGGACGCGGACGTCATCACGGCTTCGGTACGCAGCGGGTTGATCTCCGAAACGGCACCGACGAACGTGGTCTTACCCACGCCGAAGCCGCCCGCCACCACGATCTTCGCGGACGTAGTGGAGCGGGCCGCACCGCCGCTAGAGCTTGCGAAGTCCACTGAGCACCCTTTCGAGCAGTGTCACATCCGGCGCGCCGCCGGCCTCTCCGTTGCCCGGCTGGTGGATGGCCACCATGCCGGCTTCCGCCAGATCCGCGACGAGAATCCGGGCCACACCGAGTGGCATCGACAGCAGAGCCGATACCTCGGCCACCGACTTGACCTCACGGCAGAGGTGGCAGATCCGCTGGTGCTCCGGGAGCAGCGTCGCCAGATGCGCCGGGTCGGCCGTGGTGGAGACCAGGGCTTCTATGGCGAGCTGGTAGCGCGGCCGGGTCCGGCCACCGGTCATGGCATAGGGACGGACCAGCGGCTGGTCGCCTTCACCTTCGTACGACGCGTGGTGCAGTGCGCCGTACGGATCGGGTGAGGCGGGTGGCGGGGTCATGAATCCTCCGGGCGTGACAGCAAGGGGTCGGCTTGCCGTCTGAAGGGGCCGGTGGGGGGTTGAAACGGCCGGACGGGCGAGGGTTGGAGTGCGGTACCTGGGGCAATCGTGTCGGTCACCGGTTCATCGCCGCCTAGTGGAGCAGGCTGCCCTGGAGTTCGGCGCGGAGGTCCGGGGTGAGGACCGTTCCCGCGCGGTCGACCAGGAGGGCCATCTCGTACCCGACCAGACCGATGTCGGCGTCCGGGTGGGCGAGCACGGCCAGTGAAGAGCCGTCCGAGATGGACATCAGGAAGAGGAACCCGCGTTCCATCTCCACCACGGTCTGGCTGACAGCGCCGCCCTCGAAGATCCGGGAGGCGCCCGCGGTCAGCGAGGTGAGCCCGGAGGCGACCGCAGCCAACTGGTCGGCACGGTCGCGCGGGAATCCTTCGGACATGGCCAGCAGGAGTCCGTCGGCGGAGACCACCACCGTGTGCGACACCCCGGGGGTGTTGTCCACGAAGTTGGTGATCAACCAGTTCAGATTCTGCGCGGCCTGACTCATCGGGCTCAACTAACGCTCCTGCTGGTGAGTGGGGCCGAGTGGGAAACTGCCGGTCGACTGGTCGTTGTTGGCCTGCCGACCCTGCTGGATACCCCGGCGGAGATTGGTCAGGCGCCCGCGCACATCATCGGGTGCACGCGAAACCTGGGGACCGGACTGGTGGTTCTGCTGCTGGGCGGTGCCCGGCACCAGATTGGCACGCGGCACCCGGCGAGGCAGTCCGGAAGTGGTGATTCCGCCTGCTGCGGGCTTCTTGGCCCGCTCTGCCTGCCGTACGAGTTCGTCGTTCGGCGAGGCACGCCAGGAGCTGGTGGTGCCGGTGTCGCCCGCGCCGCGGCGCGGCATGGGGGGAGCGGGACGCTCAGGGGCTGACTGCTGAGGGGCGCCCGGCTCCTGCGGCTCGGCGGGCGGCTGCTGGCCGCCCTGCTGCGGGCCGTGGAACCAGTTCGTCTCCAGCGTGTCGTACAGCGGAGTACGACCGTCCCCGAGACCTGCCGGAGGCAGTGCCCCGGGCTGGGGCTGGGGCGGCAGCACCGGACGGTACGGCGCCTCGGAGGCGGGAGCGGCGGCCGGACGCGGCGCGCCGAAGTCCTCGGCGTCCAGGCCGCGCTGACGCGGCCCGGGCATCCCCTGGTCCTGGGAAGACTGCGGGAGACCGAAGTCCGGGCGGGCGAACTGCGAGGTGCTCGCGGGGTCCTGCTGCTGCGGGGCCGGGGCCGAGAAGTCCGGGCGGGCGAACTCGGCGGTGGAGCCGGGCCCCTGCCGGTCGTCCATCGGCGGGCGCCGGTCCATGGACGGATTCATCGGCTGCTGGAACTGGCCGGTGGACTCAGGCTCCTCGTGACCGCGCGGGGCGTCGAGCGGAGCATGTCGCGCGACCGACGGGTCCTCGGTGCCCCAGCTGGTGGTCTGCGGGCGCTGCGGCTGCGGGTTGCCACCGGGCAGCTCGGCACGCGGACCGCCGACGGGCGGCAGTTGACGGCCGGGGTTGCCCGGACCGCCAGGCTGCTGGAAGCCGTCCTGGCCGTCGGGAGCGTTGTACCGGGGCTGCTGCGGGGCCTGTTGGGGACCCGGACCGTTCTGCTGACCGGGCTGACCGGGCTGACCCGGCCGGTTCTGACCGAACAGGTTGGTCGGACCCGACTCCGTACGACCGGAATCGCCCTGGTTGCCGCGGGCGCCGAGCCGGGCACTGCCGCCGAAGGCGCCGGACAGTCCGCCGCCCTGACGCGGCGGATCCTGCCGCGAAGCGTCCTGCGGGCCGGTGTTCGACAGCCCGGCGTTCTGGAAACCGGCGTTCTGGAAACCGGCGTTCTGCTGACCTTGCTGGTTCGGCTGGCCCTGCTGATGCTGCTGGTTCGGCTGCTGGCGGGGACCGTTGTCGCGCGCCGGCAGCGCCGCCCGCGGACCGGAGCCCGCACCGACCTGCTCGCGCTGTCCACCGGGAGCCGCACCGAGACCCCTCGGAGCACCGCCGGGACCCGGACGGTTGCCGTTGCCCGCGCCGTTGCCGCCGGCGAGCAGACCGCCCGGGGCGGACTGCTGCTGACCCGGCGTCTGCTTCGAGACCGGCTGCTTGCCGCCGTGTGCGACATCGACGGGGAGCATGACCAGTGCGGTCGTGCCACCGGAGTCGGACGGCCGCAGCTGGATCCGGATGCCGTGACGCAGGGACAGCCGGCCGACCACGAACAGACCCATGCGGCGGGAAACGGAGACGTCCACGGTGGGCGGCGACGCGAGCCGCTCGTTGATGGCCGCGAGGTCCTCGGGGGAGAGGCCGATGCCGGTGTCGTGGATCTCCACGAGCACCCGGCCGTCGGGCAGTGCGTGACCGGTGACCCGGACCTTCGTCTGCGGCGAGGAGAACGACGTGGCGTTCTCCAGCAGCTCGGCGAGCAGGTGCACGAGGTCGTTGACCACGCGGCCGGCCACCTCGGTGGCGGGCACCGCGGCCAGTTCGATGCGCTCGTACTGCTCCACCTCGGAGGCGGCGGCACGGAGCACGTCGACCAGCGGGACGGGGCGGGTCCACCGACGGCCCGGCTCCTCGCCCGCGAGGACGAGGAGGTTCTCGCCGTTACGGCGCATACGGGTCGCGAGGTGGTCGAGCTTGAAGAGCGAGGACAGCTGGTCCGGGTCGGCCTCGCGGGACTCCAGCTCGGAGATGAGCGAGAGCTGACGCTGGATGAGACCCTGCGAACGCCGCGAGAGGTTGGTGAACATCGCGTTGACGTTGCCCCGCAGAAGGGCCTGCTCGGCGGCGAGGCGGACCGCCTCGCGGTGCACGTCGTCGAAGGCCGCGGCCACCTGGCCGATCTCGTCCCGGGAGTGCACACCGACGGACTCGACTGAGGTGTCGACGTCCTGCGGGTCCGACTCGGAGAGCTGCTTGACGAGTTCGGGCAGCCGGTCCTGGGCGACCCGGGTCGCGGTGTCCTGCAGCCGCCGCAGCGAGCGGATCATGGACCGGGCGACGACGAAGGCACCGACCAGGGAGACACCGAGGACGAGCAGGATGAGCGCACCACTGATGATGGCTTCGCGCTTCGACGCGTCGCGGAGCTCGCGGGCCTTGCCCTCCATCTCGCCGAGGAGGGTCTCCTCGATGGTCTTCATCGCGTTGATCTTGGTCGAGCTCTGTTCGTACCAGTCCAGGTACGAGCGCCGTGGCGCCCCCTCCAGGCCGTCGGGGGTTTCGAGCACCTTCGAGGCGTAGGCGTCGGCGGCCTTGATCTCCGGGTTGCCGTTCTTCAGCGACGCCGTCAGCTGGTCGGCGTTCTGACCGGTGGCCGCGTAGGTCGAACTGAACGCATCCATGGCCAGCCTCTCCTTGCGGAGGGCGGCCCGGCCGAACTGTTTGTCGTTCTCGTCGAGGTGCGATTCCTTGAGGGTGCCGCCCCCGCCCGGCAGGGCCGCGGCGATGACCGCCCGCTCGACCGACGCGTACTCCTTGGCGGAGGAGAAGGCCGCCAGGGCACGGGTCCGCTTGATCATCTCCGGGTTGCTGGTCGCCTGCGCCATGTCCTGCGAAAGGCTCAGCAGCGAGGTGATCAGCTGGCTGTACTTGTCGACGGTCTGGAGACTCGGGCTGCCGTCCTCGTACGCCGTCTTACGGATGTCGTGGATCTGATTGAGCTGGGTGGCGATCTGGCTGACGCTCGCGTGGATCGACTCCAGGGCGTCGTCGCCCTGGGCGTCGCCGATCCCGTTCGTCGCCTCCAGGAAGGCGGTCTTCGCCCGGTCGGTCCTCTTGCGCGGTTCGGTGACCTTGAAGTCGTCGGCCTTCACGCCGTTGGACAGCGGACCCGCCGACCGGTCGCGCTCCTCCTGGAGCGCCTGGGCGAGCGTGGTCGCCTGCTTGGTCATCTTGGTGAGCAGCTGCATGTGGTCCAGCTGCTGGATGTCGTTCATGGAGTCGTTGATGCGCAGACCACCCAGGGTGGTCGCGGCGACTACCGGAAGAGCGAGCAGGGAGACCAGGCGCGTACTGATGCGCCAGTTGCGCAGAGCCGCGCGTGAACCCGTACTGACGGGCCCCCGGGGTTTGAGCGGAGCGACCGGGTCGGTTCCGCTGTTCGCCGTGGCACCGGAGCGCGGAGCGCGGTCGCCGCTGTCGCCGGCCGCGGCCGGTCCCGGGTTCTGGGCGTGCTGGGGCGAGGAACCGCGGTCGGTCCCGCCGCGCGGCTCCTGTTCCGCCGCAGCGCTGCCATCCCTCTTGAAACGTCCCTGCACTAGCGTCGCAACCTCTGGACCAGGCGTCCCTCCGCGTAGACGGGTGGGACGGTGTCGGCGTCGTGGGGCGTTGTACCCGCCCCCTGGTGGTCGTGAGTGACCGGCGCTCTTCCCCTTCCCGCCGCCACTCGGCGCTGCGTTGCGCCCCCTGCGCGCCGGCCTGAAACCCGCGGCGGTGCGTGGAATTCCAGCACAGTGCCGGATCTCCAACAAGGCCCGCGTACCGGGCTGCGACCTGGGTGACACGTTGTGATGGACGGGTCACCAACCGTGGAGCGTGTTCGTGGTCAAAGTGGGCGATAGAGGGCGAAACGGGTGGGAGTGGGGAGTGTCCCAGTCGAGACGATCGAGAGCGGAATGATTCATTCAGTGGTGCAATGTCCGTTTCTCCGAGCTGGGTCGACCGCCCGAAATGAGGCAATTATCCACGCGGTCGTGAGCAAACTCACATCATGATCGCCATCCCTTCCGGGGATCCGGAGGGAATTGGATGTTTAGCCTGGCGCTTTACAGGGATGGCAAATCCGACAACCGGCGCCCCTCCGGGCGGCGCCCGTACCGACAGGGTCCGAACGGCAGATGAAGACGACGATGATGGTCCGTACCATTGCCAACCCCCGGCGCACCACGCTGGCGCACCTCAAGGACGCCGAAGCGCTGCAGGCGCCGGAGCAGCCGGAGCACGCCGTCGACCTGCCGGCACAGACGGCCAACCCGCGTCGCACCGTCCTCATGGTGGCCCCGGCCGCAGCGGCCGCCTCGACCGCTGGGTAATGGGCGCGGTTGTCCCCCTCACCCGCGTTAGCCTGGAGCGTCAGTCTTCAGCCAGCCAGTAAGTGAGGGGCGACAGCATCCCGTGCGCATCGCCAGGTTCTCCATCGACGGCAATGTCGCCTTCGGCGCGGTCGAGGGCGACGGCACCGTCGGCTCCGGTGACCTCGTCCTCGACATCATCAAGGGCATTCCGTATGCCGACTTCGAGCTCTCCGGCACCAAGGTCCCGCTGAGCAAGGTCCGGCTTCTGCCGCCCGTGCTCCCCAACAAGGTCGTGGCCATCGGCCGCAACTACGCGGAGCACGCCGCCGAACTCGGCAACGAGGTCCCGGACGTACCGGTCGCCTTCTTCAAGCCCACCACCTCGGTGATCGGCTCCGGGGACGCCATCGAGTACCCCTCCTTCTCCAACGAAGTGCACTACGAGGCCGAGCTGGCCGTCGTCATCGGCCGTATGTGCCGCGAAGTGCCGCGTGAGCGGGTCAAGGACGTCATCTTCGGCTACACCTGCGCCAACGACGTCACCGCCCGTGATGCCCAGCAGCGTGAGAAGCAGTGGGCCCGGGCCAAGGGCTTCGACACGTCCTGCCCGCTCGGCCCCTGGGTGGAGACCGACCTCGACCCCAGCGACCTCGCCATCCAGGCCACGGTCAACGGCGAGCAACGCCAACTCGGCCGTACGAGCGAAATGATCCGCTCCATCGAGGACCTGGTCGTCCACATCACGGAGGCGATGACGCTGCTCCCGGGCGACGTGATCCTCACCGGCACCCCGGCAGGGGTCGGACCCCTGCACGTCGGCGACGAGGTCGCCGTCACCATCGAAGGCATCGGCACTCTCACCAACAAGGTGATCAAGCGTGGCTAACGCACCCGTCCGTGTACGTTTCTGTCCCTCCCCGACCGGCAACCCCCACGTGGGCCTGGTCCGCACCGCCCTGTTCAACTGGGCGTTCGCCCGGCACCACGGCGGCACCCTGGTCTTCCGCATCGAGGACACCGACGCGGCGCGCGACTCCGAGGAGTCGTACAACCAGTTGCTCGACTCGATGCGCTGGCTCGGCTTCGACTGGGACGAGGGTCCCGAGGTCGGCGGCCCGCACGCCCCGTACCGGCAGTCGCAGCGCATGGACATCTACAAGGATGTCGCCGAGAAGCTCCTGACCGGCGGGTACGCATACCACTGCTACTGCACCACCGAGGAGCTCGACGACCGCCGCGAAGCCGCCCGCGCCGCCGGCAAGCCGTCCGGCTACGACGGCCACTGCCGTGACCTGACCGCCGAGCAGATCGCCGCGTACGAGGCCGAGGGCCGGACGTCCATCGTCCGCTTCCGGATGCCCGACGAGGCGATCACCTTCACGGACCTGGTCCGCGGTGAGATCACCGTCCAGCCGGAGAACGTGCCGGACTACGGCATCGTCCGGGCCAACGGAGCCCCGCTCTATACGCTCGTCAACCCGGTCGACGACGCCCTGATGGAGATCACCCACGTCCTGCGCGGTGAGGACCTGCTCTCCTCCACCCCGCGCCAGCTCGCGCTCTACAAGGCGCTGATCGAGCTCGGCATCGCCAAGGACACCCCCGCGTTCGGCCACCTCCCGTACGTCATGGGCGAGGGCAACAAGAAGCTCTCCAAGCGCGACCCGCAGGCCTCGCTCAACCTCTACCGTGAGCGCGGCTTCGTCCCCGAGGGGCTGCTCAACTACCTCTCGCTGCTCGGCTGGTCGATCGCCGAGGACCGCGACATCTTCTCCGTCGAGGAGATGGTGGCCGCGTTCGACATCAAGGACGTCAACGCCAACCCGGCGCGCTTCGACCTGAAGAAGTGCGAGCACATCAACGCCGAGCACATCCGCATGCTCGACGTGAAGACTTTCACCGAGGCGTGCGGCCCCTGGCTGAAGGCGCCGTTCGCCCCGTGGGCCCCGGAGGCCTTCGACGCAGCGCAGTTCGAGGCCATCGCCCCGCACGCCCAGACCCGCGTCACCGTCCTCTCGGACATCACGGCCAACGTCGACTTCCTCTTCCTCGACGAGCCGGTCGAGGACGAGGCGTCCTGGAACAAGGCGATGAAGGAGGGCTCCGACGCCCTGCTCGCCACCGCCCGGGCCAAGCTGATCGGCGCCGAGTGGAACGCCGAGGCGCTCAAGAACGCCATCCTCGCCGCCGGTGAGGAGCACGGCCTGAAGCTCGGCAAGGCCCAGGCCCCGGTCCGTGTCGCCGTCACCGGCCGCACGATCGGTCTGCCGCTCTTCGAGTCCCTGGAGATCCTGGGCCGCGAGAAGACCGTGGCCCGGATCGACGCGGCACTGGCCAGGCTGGCCGCCGCGTAGTCGTACGTACACCGGAGGCCGGGGTTCCCACGGGGAAGCCCCGGCCTCCGGCCGTTCACGGCGCCCGCGGCACCTCACGCGGGCCGGTCTGCTGTCCGGGGATGACGGCCCTGGCTCCCACACGTTTCCCGTCGCCGAACGTCAGGCTGAGGACTGCGCGGTGCGCCGGTCCGAGACCACGATGCCGCCGCGCCATTTCCCGCTCGGAACCTGGTAGCGGAACTGGAGTTTCTTCAGACGCTCACCGAACTCCTCCCGCAGCGGCGCGTAGGCGTCGTCGCAGTGCACGTTCCACGTGAGGTCGTTGAGATAGGCATGGCAGGCGATCGGGAACAACAAGGACGACACCACCAGGTCCGCGACCTGCAACAGGGTGTGTGTATCGCTGTGACCGAAGACGGGGGACTCGATGATCCCCCGGAGACCGTCCCCGCCCGTGCGGTATTTGCGGGTGGTCACGCAGTGCACGTTGGGCGCGTTCTTCACCTTGGTACGGCTGTCGAGGACCATCATCCCGCGTGAATGTTCGTGTGCCAGCTGAGCCTGGAACGTCTCGGTCAACGAACCCACGGAGGTCGGGTAGACACCGGACTCGTTGAAGGCGAGTCCTTCCTCCTTGATCCATACGCGGGCGAGGAGCCGCGCGTCGTGGCGTTCCAGTATGTCGAGCAGGGACGACACGAGTTCCATCGCGGCCCGGCGCCAGTTGTGGTTGCCGGCCCGCAGGTTCTTACGGACGTCGGACTCCTTGATCTCGTGCTGGATCAGCTCGGACAGATGCATGACGTGTTGTAACTGGGGCCGGTAGTGCTTCTTGACGTTGAGGAAGTCCCAGGTCAGCTCCTTGACTTGGGAGCGGGGAACGGTGAATCCGCCGATGACGAGTACGGGCGGCGCATCCGGATTGGCCGGATCGAGCGTCTGCCCGTTACCGGCCTCGTCGATGTAGCAGAGATGCACCGAACCTCCCCTCAAACACGTCTGTGGCCGCCCCCGAAGGGACGGCCACAGGGTCTGCGCAGCCATATGCGCGATGTTTTGTTTGCTGCTTCCGATGCTGTCAGGCGCCGGAGCCCAGGGTCAACGCGACGTCACTCTGAGCTGGCTGGGTTCAACTCTCTGGAGCGAAAGGGGCAGTCGTCGAGACGGGCCATACGAGGCAACCGACGCTTCCGGGGCGCATGGAGATCATGTGGGCGGCACGGTCAGGAGTGCGCAGCGACATCCGGAACCCGCCGTCCACGGCGGTGACCTGGGCGCTCCCGTCGTTGTGCGCGAGTCCCCACGCGGCGACGCGGGCATCGTGATCGCCGTCGGAGGTACGGAACTGCTCGACGACAGCGAAGAGGCGGGGTGCGGTGGCTTCTACGAGGGCGCGGATCTCTTCGGCGAAGCCGTCGGGAGGGGCGGGGATACGGTGGCCGTGCTGGATCTCCTGTCATTGGTGAGGAGTTGGGAGGCCGACAGGGGTAACCGTAGAGTGCGCGTTGGTATGTATTCCATCGATCCGTCGGGGCGCAACCTTGAGTGAGGCTGCGACTCCGCCTCTACGGAACGTAGAGTCGGGTATACGGGAGCGGCTCCTGGTGTCAGCGGGCGGAAGTACGCTCGCAGGCCTGCGCACTACCGGTGCTTGGCCACCCGGAGCAGATGAAGGGCCGGCTCAGGTAGTTCGCGGCCCTTGGGCCAGACCGCGTGCAGGACGCGGTCCAGCCGGACAGCGGGGCTGACCTCGACCTCTACCAGGCGGCCTGATGCCACGTCCTCGCGCACGGCGAGCGCGGAGAGCACCGCGGGGGCCAGGCCCCGGGCTGCCGCGCTGCGCAGGGGGGCGGTGGAACCGAGTTCAAGGACCGGGACGGCGATTCCGTCGTACGGACGCAGCGCCCGCTCCAGCGTCTCCCGGGTACCGGAGCCCGCCTCGCGCAGCAGCAGCGGGGTGTCGGCCAGTTCACGTCCGGTCAGGGCGCTGCGACGGTGTGTCCAGGGGTGGCCGGGGGCCACCACGACCGCGAGCCGGTCGCGCCCCACCGCTGAGCGGTGCAGATCGTCGGGGACCTGCGGGCCCTCGATGAAACCCAGATCGCAGCCCCCGCGGCGTAGTGCCTCGATCACGCCCCAGCTGTTGGTCACCGTCAGCCCGACGTGGGCGTCCGGGGCGCTGTCCCGCAAGGTGACGAGCCAGCCGGGCATCAGCTCTTCCGCGATGGTCAGACTGGCGGCGACATGCAGTCGGCTGTCCTGCCGCGACCGCAGCGCGGCGGCCCCTTCGACCAGCGCTGCGGCCTGTTCGAGCACCGCCCGCGCCCAGTCGGTCACCACCGCTCCGGCCGGGGTGAGCCGGGATCCCGCGGTGGAGCGGTCCAGGAGCTGCAGCCCGAGACGGCGCTCCAGCGTGCGCATCCGCGCGCTGGCCGACGGCTGGCTGAGGAGCAGCCGGGCCGCAGCCCTGCCCAGGCTGCCGGTCTCCGCCACGGTGACAAGCAGTTGCAGTGACTGCAGGTCGGGCAGCGGGCGCTGCCCTCTGTCCCCGTTCTCGCCGCGCTCGCTCATAGGAAACCCTTCATAGGGCAACCCTATGACCTGGGCTCCGATTCGCGTCTACCGGGCGGCGTGGATCCCCCACACGCTGGTGATCATGACTCTGGACACGGAACACCCCCAGTCACCACCGCTTGGGCGACGGTCGGCGAAGCCATCACGCGGCGGCAGCGCGTCCGCACCGGGCCCGGTGCGCCGCAACACTCCCGGCCTCGCGCTCGCCCTCGTCGGGCTCGGGCTGGCCGAGGGGGTGCACGCCCTGCTGCCCGCCGTGCCGATGCTGACCGCCGCCGTCGTGCTCGGAGTCGTGGCGGCGCATCTTCCCGGGGTGCATCCGTTCGTACGCGGCCGGGGTCGTGCAGGGCTCTCGACGGCGGGCAAGCGGCTGATGCGCGCCGGCATCGTGCTGCTCGGGCTGAAGCTCAGCATCGGCGATGTCCTCGGGCTCGGCTGGGCGACGGTGACCATGGTGCTCGGCGTGGTCCTCGTGACCTTCTTCGGAACCTGGTGGCTCGGCCGGAAGCTGGGACTGCCCGGCGACCAGCCGCTGCTGATCGCCACCGGCTACTCGATCTGCGGCGCCTCGGCGGTCAGCGCGGTCAGCAGTGCGCTCGGCAAGGAGGACGACGAGCAGCTCGCGGCCGACGTGGCGACCGCGGTCGCACTGGTCACCCTGTGCGGGACCCTCGCCATCGCGATCCTGCCGCTGCTGCACCATCCGCTGGGCCTGGACACTGTTCAGTTCGGCCGCTGGGTGGGTGCCGGCGTCCACGACGTCGGCCAGGTCGTGGCCACCGCCCAGACGGCCGGACCGACCGCGCTCGGCGAGGCCGTGATGGTCAAGCTGATCCGGGTGGCGATGCTCGCACCGCTGGTCGCCGGGGTCGCTGTGGCCTACCGGCGGCGGGCTCACGACGCGGCCGGCGGCCGACAGACGGTGGGCACCCGCCGCCCGGCCCTGATACCGCTGTTCGTGATCGGCTTCCTGGCGATGACGGTCCTGCGCAGCACGGGTCTGCTGCCCGCCGGAGTGCTCGATGCCGCCGACACCGTGCAGGAACTTCTGCTGGCCGCGGCACTGTTCGGTCTCGGCAGCGCCGTACATCTGCCGTCGCTCGCCCGTTCCGGAGCCAGGACGGCCGTGCTCGGCCTCGCCTCCTGGGTGGTTATCGCGTCGGTGAGTTACGCGGGCGTTCTGCTCACCACCTGAGCGAGTCCCGGGGGCGGGTGATCAGCTGGACGATGTGGACACCCGGAATCACTGCGGTGACGCCCCCTTGCCCGCCCTGTGACCGGTAGCGTGGCCGTATGCCGATCCGAGCCGTGCTCTGGGACATCGACGACACGATCTTCGACTACACGGGCGCCGACCGCGTCGGCATGCGCAAGCATCTCGAACAGGAGGGTCTGCCCGACGAATACGGCTCCGTCGAGGAGGCCCTCGTCGCGTGGCGGACGATCACCGATACGCACTGGGCGCGGTTCGCCGCCGGGGAGACGGACTTCCAGGGGCAGCGCCGGGACAGGGTCCGGGAGTTCCTGTCGCGGGCCCTGGCGGACGCCGAGGCCGACGACTGGTTCGCTCGCCACGTGGCCCACTACGAGGCCGCCTGGTCGCTTTTCCCTGACGCGGTGCCGGCCCTGGATCTGCTGGCCGACCACTACCGGCACGCGGTGCTGTCGAACTCCAGCATCCACAACCAGGACCGCAAGCTGCGCACGCTCGGCGTGCGGGAGCGGTTCGAGGCCGTGGTGTGCGCCGTGGAACTGGGCGTCTCCAAGCCCGAGGCCGGCGCATTCCATGCCGCCTGTGAGGCGCTCGGGCTGGAGCCGCAGGACGTCGTGTACGTCGGAGACCACCCGGACATCGACGCGGCGGGGGCGGTGGCGGCGGGGCTGAAGGGGATCTGGCTGGACCGGGGAGGGCGCGGCGGACGGCCCGAACTCGAGCGCATCACCGGCCTCGATCAGCTCCCCGGACTGCTGGCAGGCGATACCCGTTTTGGAGCGCCGGACACCTTCGGGTAATGTTCTTTCTGCGCCGCCCGAGCGGGCCGGAAGATCCGGTCGGGAAGCGCAAGCCGAACAAAAACCCCTCTGGGGGTTGAGTTTTGGTGGGCTATGGTGTAATTGGCAACACTACGGTTTCTGGTACCGTCATTCTAGGTTCGAGTCCTGGTAGCCCAGCGCAGATCTTCATCTGTACAACACGCCCCCGTTGTGTAGCGGCCTAGCACGCTGCCCTCTCACGGCAGTAGCGCCGGTTCGAATCCGGTCGGGGGTACAGATCCTTCCCGCGAGATCATCTGGGTCGCACCCACGATTTCGATGCAGGATCGCTAGGGCCCCCGTTGTGTAGCGGCCTAGCACGCTGCCCTCTCACGGCAGTAGCGCCGGTTCGAATCCGGTCGGGGGTACGGGTTTCACCATGGGCTATGGTGTAATTGGCAACACTACGGTTTCTGGTACCGTCATTCTAGGTTCGAGTCCTGGTAGCCCAGCGCAAGATGCAGTACACACGCCCCCGTTGTGTAGCGGCCTAGCACGCTGCCCTCTCACGGCAGTAGCGCCGGTTCGAATCCGGTCGGGGGTACAACAAGGCAAGAAACCAAGGGCCCTTCACTCCAGTGAAGGGCCCTTGGTCGTGCGCCCGGACCCGTTGCGCACGGGCCTGTCGGCTCAGAGTCCGTACCGTCGGCGCGCCTCCTCCTCCTCCTGGACCGGCCGGCGCAGCGACAGCAACAGCGGTTCGTGGAGCACGACCGAGGCCACCGCCATCTCCACCCGCTCCACTCCCGCCGGACAGGACTCCATCATGTCCAGGTCGCGGACCGCGACTTGCTCGATGAGGCGGGCCTGCTCGGTCACGTACTCGATGCCGCCGGGGTGGCCGAGCCGGATGAGTTGGCCATCGAAGCGACCAGTGGGTGGTACGTCGGGTCAAGGGAACCGAGTTCCCGCATGAACGCCCAGCCGAGCCGGTCGAGAAGCCGGTCGGAGTCCCGGCGCGCTGATTCCGTCTCCGCGGCGTCCTCGTCCGGCTCGGGGCCGTGCGGCAGCGACCGGAGGGCGGCGCCCAGCCGGATCGTACGGCCGAGTGATTCGCCGTCGACGTGGGCCGGCCCCCTCGCGGGCCGTTGCCACCGGGAGGCGGCATCAGTGCCCGCACCGGACGCAGCCGGCGCAGATGGCTCTCGCTGCACTCGGCCTGGGTCGCGCTGACGTGTTCACCGGGCGTCAACAACCCGTCACGCAGGTGGTACTTGATCGTTGTCGTCGAGACGCCGCTCTGTTTGCTCAGTTCCGAGAGCCGCATCTGCGCCTTTCCTTGCGCCACCGCTTGGGCGGTGCCACCGTCCAAGCGGTGGATAGCCGCACTCTCCAACAGTGATCAGGGGGCAGGGCATGCGTGTGAAGCCGATACCGGGGCGGTCGACCGCGGCAGCCGAGGGGGACGTGGTCGTCCTGCTCATCGGGATGCGTATCAATCACTTCTGGGGCGTGCACCACTGGCTGCCGGCCCTTGCGGCAATGCCGCGCATGCTGCGGGAGTTGAGCCGGGACAGGAGCCGCGGGCTGCTCGGCTACACCCTGCTGTCCGGATCGCCGAGGACGTACTACGTCGTCCAGTACTGGGAGTCCAAGGAGAAGCTCTACGCGTACGCCGCCGCGCCCGACATGTTCCACCGCAAGGCCTGGGCGATGGTGAACCGCAAGGAGAAGAAGTCCCGGCAGCACGTGGGGCTGTGGCACGAGACATACATCGCGCCCGAGGGGTCGTACGAATCGATCTACGCCGACATGCCGCCGTACGGACTGGCTGCGGCGGCGGGCGTGCTGCCGATCGAGGAGCGGGGGCGCCGGGCGGCGGACCGTCTCGCGCACCGCTCGTCCACGGAGCGGAAGGGCTGAGAGGGGGCCGTCACGACGCTGGGACGGCCGGGGAACGATTTCTTGCTGTGCCGGGTCTGTGTGCCGGGCTCGTGCGGCAGGCGGGTCCGAGGGCCGTGCCGGTAGGTGATCCGTACGTCAGCCGGTGCGGCGCAGGGCCTCACTCAGCCGGGCTGCCGAGTCGATGACCGCTTGGGCGTGCATCCGGCCCGGGTGGCGGGTCAGTCGCTCGATCGGTCCGGAGACCGAGACCGCGGCGACCACCCGGTTCGACGGCCCGCGTACCGGCGCCGAGACCGAGGCGACGCCCGGCTCCCGCTCGCCGATCGACTGGGCCCAGCCCCGGCGGCGCACGCCCGAGAGCGCCGTCGCTGTGAAGCGGGCGCCCTGGAGGCCGCGGTGCAGGCGCTCCGGCTCCTCCCAGGCCATCAGGATCTGGGCCGAGGAACCCGCCTTCATGGTCAGGGTGGAGCCCACCGGCACGGTGTCCCGCAGTCCGGACAGCCGCTCCGCCGCGGCCACGCAGATCCGCATGTCGCCCTGTCGGCGGTAGAGCTGCGCGCTCTCGCCGGTGATGTCCCGCAGATGTGTGAGCACCGGGCCCGCCGTCGCCAGCAGGCGGTCCTCGCCTGCCGCGGCCGCGAGTTCCGCCAGCCGGGGGCCGAGGATGAACCGGCCCTGCATGTCCCTCGCCACCATCCGGTGGTGTTCCAGTGCCACAGCCAGTCGATGAGCCGTGGGTCGTGCAAGCCCGGTCGCCGCGACCAGCCCGGCGAGGGTGGCCGGGCCGGACTCCAGGGCGCTCAATACGAGAGCCGCCTTGTCGAGAACGCCGACGCCGCTAGAGTTGTCCATACGACGATACTTGCGTCTCACTCTGTGAAACGCAAGTTCAATTTCCGGCGGAAGTTGCGAACCTGTAGGGGCGGCCGCACAACGGCCCGTAGTCACCGCCCCGCACGGGGTCCGGACGACGGTGCACCGAAATCTCTAGTTGGGCCGGCGAAGACGCCGGCCGGAGGGAAAGCGATGGGTAGGACACTCGCGGAGAAGGTCTGGGACGACCACGTCGTCCGGCGCGCGGACGGCGAGCCCGATCTTCTCTTCATCGATCTGCACCTGCTGCACGAGGTGACCAGCCCCCAGGCCTTCGACGGCCTCCGGCAGGCCGGACGCCGGGTGCGGCGCCTCGACCTCACCATCGCCACCGAGGATCACAACACTCCGACCCTCGACATCGACAAGCCGATCGCCGACCCGGTCTCCCGCGCCCAGTTGGAGACCCTGCGCAAGAACTGCGCGGAATTCGGCGTACGGCTGCACCCGCTGGGCGACGTCGAGCAGGGCGTCGTGCACGTGGTCGGCCCGCAGCTGGGTCTGACCCAGCCCGGCACCACAGTCGTCTGCGGCGACTCCCACACCTCCACGCACGGCGCTTTCGGCGCGCTGGCGTTCGGTATTGGCACCAGCCAGGTCGAGCACGTCCTGGCCACGCAGACGCTGCCGCTGGCTCGCCCGAAGACCATGGCGATCACTATCGACGGCGAACTGCCCGAGGGCGTCACGGCCAAGGACCTGATCCTCGCGATCATCGCGCGGATCGGCACCGGCGGCGGCCAGGGCTACATCCTCGAATACCGCGGCTCCGCCATCGAGAAGCTCTCGATGGAAGCCCGGATGACCATCTGCAACATGTCGATCGAGGCAGGTGCCCGGGCCGGCATGATCGCCCCGGACGAGACCACGTTCGACTACCTGAAGGGCCGCGACCACGCCCCGCAGGGCGAGGACTGGGACGCGGCCGTCGCGTACTGGAAGACGCTGCGCACGGACGACGACGCGGTCTTCGACGCCGAGGTCGTCATCGAGGCTGCCGAACTGGCGCCGTTCGTCACCTGGGGCACCAACCCCAGCCAGGGCGCGCCCCTGTCGGGACACGTCCCCGACCCGGCTTCGTACGAGGACGCCTCGGAGCGGAACGCCGCCGAAAAGGCCCTGGAATACATGGGGTTGACCGCCGGCCAGCCGCTGCGGGAGATCAGCGTCGACACCGTCTTCGTAGGCTCCTGCACCAACGGCCGGATCGAGGACCTGCGCAACGCGGCCGCGATCCTGGACGGCCGCAAAGTCGCCGACGGCGTACGGATGCTGATCGTCCCGGGCTCGGTCCGGGTCGCCCTGCAGGCCGTCGAGGAGGGCCTGGACAAGGTCTTCACCGCGGCCGGCGCGGAATGGCGGCACGCGGGCTGCTCGATGTGTCTCGGCATGAACCCCGACCAGCTGGCCCCCGGCGAGCGCTCCGCGTCGACCTCGAACCGTAACTTCGAGGGCCGGCAGGGCAAGGGTGGCCGTACCCACCTGGTCTCCCCGCAGGTCGCCGCCGCCACCGCCGTGCTGGGCCGCCTGGCCTCGCCGGCCGACCTGTCCGACGCCCTTACGTCCGCCGGAGTCTGAGAACCATGGAAGCTTTCACCGCACACACCGGTCGGGCCGTCCCGCTGCGCCGCAGCAACGTCGACACCGACCAGATCATCCCCGCCCACTGGCTGAAGAAGGTCACCCGCGACGGCTTCGAGGACGGGCTCTTCGAGGCGTGGCGCAAGGATCCCGAGTTCGTCCTCAACCGGCCCGAGCGGGACGGCGCAACGGTCCTGGTGGCCGGTCCCGACTTCGGTACCGGGTCCTCCCGTGAGCACGCGGTCTGGGCCCTGCAGAACTACGGCTTCAAGGCCGTCATCTCCTCCCGGTTCGCCGACATCTTCCGCGGCAACTCGCTGAAGAACGGGCTGCTGACCGTGGTCCTCGACCAGAAGGTCGTCGACGCACTCTGGGAGCTGACCGAGGCCGACCCGGCCGCCGAGGTCACCGTCGACCTGGAGGCACGCCAGGTCCGAGCCGAGGGCATCACCGCCGACTTCGAGCTCGACGAGAATGCCCGCTGGCGACTGCTGAACGGGCTGGACGACATCAGCCTCACCCTTCAGAACGAAGCGGACATCGCGTCTTATGAGGTGGCAAGGCCGACCTTCAAGCCGCGTACAATTAACGCCTGAGCAGCGCGTTTCCAGTACTGCGCCCCTTACCTTCTGGTAGGGGGCGCAGTCGCTTGTTGAGACCCCATCGGGCGACAACTCGCCCCAGATGGCACAATCGGTGCATGGAACGCGACAGCCAACTCAAGCTTTACGGCCAAGTCGCCGACCGATTGAAGGAAGCGCACGCAAGAGTGCGCGCACTGCAAGTCCCGGAGGGCGTACGGATGGCGCTGTCCCGGAAGCTGTTGGTCATCACGGCCGCGGCGAAGCACGATCTCCCGGATGCGGCAAGGCGTCTGGAGCGGTTGATGAAGGACCTCGATGAGGGCCGATTCCCCGAAGGTGACTGACCTCTGCGGAACTGTGCAGCGGTCGACTTCGTTGCGGCACTAGGGTGATTAGCCCGTTTCGTGTTTGATTTGCGGTATATATCTGCCTAACGTGCGAAAACGCTTGAACACTTACGTTCTGGCAATGTCTCCGAAGGGGAAGACGTGAACAAGGCACAGCTCGTAGAAGCGATTGCCGACAAGGTCGGCGGCCGTCAGCAGGCCGCGGACGCGGTCGACGCGGTACTCGATGCGATCGTCCGTGCAGTGGTCGCGGGGGACCGGGTCTCGGTCACCGGTTTCGGCTCGTTCGAGAAGGTCGACCGCCCGGCCCGCTACGCCCGCAACCCGCAGACGGGCGAGCGCGTGCGGGTCAAGAAGACCTCGGTGCCCCGCTTCCGTGCGGGACAGGGCTTCAAGGACCTGGTGAGCGGCTCGAAGAAGCTCCCCAAGCACGATGTGGCCGTGAAGAAGGCGCCCAAGGGCAGCCTCTCGGGCGGTGTTTCCGCCCGTGCGACCACCAAGGCCGCGGCCAAGAAGGCCGCCGCCAAGAAGGTCGCGGCGAAGAAGGTCACCGCCAAGAAGACCGTGACGGCGGCGAAGGCCGCGGCGGCGAAGAAGGTCACCGCGAAGAAGACCACCGCGGCGGCCAAGAAGGCCACGGTGGCCGCGAAGACCACCGCAGCGGCGAAGAAGACGACTGCCAAGAAGGCCGTCGCCGCCAAGACCGCGCCCGCCAAGAAGGCCCCGGCGAAGAAGGCGCCCGCGAAGAAGGTCACGGCGCGCAAGACCACGGCCAAGAAGGCTGTCGCGCGGAAGAAGTGAGACCGAGCAGCACAGGGCTACTCACACGCGCCGGGCCGGGCTCCCCTCGGGGAGCCCGGCCCGCGGGCTGTCCGGGGTGCGCCCGGCGGCCCCGCGGGCCGGACGCGCCCGTCAGAGCGTCTGCAGCGTCACCAGGGTGATCCGCAGGGCGGCTCCCTCGCCCTCCACCTCGATCCGCACCCGCTGCCCCGGGCGCAGCAGCCGCAGGCCGCCCGCGTCGAAGGCCGGGGCATCGAATTCCACCGGGGTGCCGTCGTCGAGCAGCACACTGCCGGTGCGGGTCTCGGGGTCGTACGTGTACGAGGTCGCCTGCATGAACGGCAGCCTATCGGTCCCTCGCGGGCAGGTCCGAGGTCAAGCTGCCCGCCGTGTGCGGACCCACCCCGAGGGCCAGCGCGGCCCGCAGATCGGCGCCGGTGTCCACGTCCTGGCGGACCGATTCGATACCGGCCGGGACTACTTCCACCGCGCCGGAGGCAAGATGCCGGGCCCGGGACGGACCCCCGAAAGCCGGGCGCAATTCCACCCCCGCCGAAGCCGAAAGAAAAGTCGTGCCGATTCCCGCCATATCCGTAACAAATGCGCGCGGGAATTCAGCGGAGAATTCGAGCACCCGGGTCAATTCCGCGGGACGCAGCGCGGGCAGGTCCGCGTTCAGCGCGGCGAGTGCCGCGTCGGGCCTTCGGTCGCGTATCGCACGCTCGCCGTGGGCCAGCGCGGCATTCAGCCCGGCGGCCGGCCGGTCGGGAACGATGCGCGCGCCGAGCGCCGAGAGCGCGGCCCCGGCCACCGGGTCGTCCGTGACGACCACCACATCCCGTACGGCCCGGCAGGCCAGCGCGGCGGTCACGGTGTCCTGGGCGAAGGCCAGAGCGAGCCGGGGGCGCAGCAAGGGGCCCGCTGCCTGCTTCAGCCTGCTCTTGGCCCGTGCCAGCGGCTTCAACGGGACGACCAGGGACCACACCCCGGTCCGGTCGGTGTTCGTGGCGATCTCCCCCTCGGTGCGCATCGCCGCCTATTCTCGCCTGCCGGTACGACAACCCGGTGCGACAACCCGGAGGGGTGGCCCCGGGACCGGGGCGTACGGTGTTCTCGACAGAGCAGGGGCCTGGGGTGACACTTGACCGCCACAGGCAGGCATACGCGTCAGGTCCGTAGAGGAAGGTGTCCGAGTGTCCGGCCGCAGAATCGGCTTCTGGTACCGCCTGGCGGCGGTCATCGCGAAACCGCCGCTGGTGGTTCTGTTCAAGCGTGACTGGCGGGGAATGGAGCACATTCCGGCCGAAGGCGGATTCATCACTGCGGTCAACCACAACTCGTATCTGGACCCGCTCTCCTACGGTCATTTCCAGTACAACACCGGCCGGGTGCCGCGGCTCCTCGCCAAGGCGGGGCTCTTCAAGACCCCCTTTGTCGGAATGATGCTGCGCGGCACCGGACAGATCCCCGTATACCGCGAGACGACCAATGCGCTGGACGCCTTCCGGGCCGCCGTCGACGCCATCGAGCGCGGCGAATGCGTCGCCTTCTATCCGGAGGGGACCCTCACCCGCGACCCCGACATGTGGCCGATGGCCGGCAAGACCGGGGCCGCCCGCGTCGCGTTGATGACGAAGGCCCCGGTCGTCCCCGTTGCCCAGTGGGGCGCGAACCTGGTGATGCCGCCGTACGCCAAGGAGAAGAAGCTCCAACTCTTCCCGCGCAAGACCCTCCAGGTGCAGGCCGGTCCGCCCGTCGACCTCTCCCGGTTCTACGACAAGGAGCCGACGCCCGAGGTCCTGCGCGAGGCGACCGAGGTCATCATGGCCGCGGTGACCGCACAGCTGGAGGACATCCGCGGCGAGAAGGCGCCCGCCGAGCTCTACGACCACCGCAAGGCGCGTGCCGAACAGCGACGCAAGGCCGAAGGAGAGGTACCCAAGTGACGCACCCCGTAAAGGCAGCCGTCTTCGGAACCGGCTCATGGGGTACGGCCTTCGGCATGATCCTCGCCGACGCCGGCTGCGAGGTCACCCTCTGGGGCCGCCGCGCCGAGGTCGCCGAGGCCATCAACACGACCCGTACCAACCCCGAATATCTGCCGGGAATTGAACTCCCCGAGTCCATCCGGGCCACCACCGACGCCGCCCGGGCGCTGCGCGGTGCCGACTTCGCCGTACTCGTCGTGCCCTCGCAGACGCTGCGCGCCAACCTCGCCGACTGGGCCCCGCACCTCGACCCCGACACCGTCCTCGTCTCGTTGATGAAGGGCGTCGAACTCGGCACCGCGAAGCGGATGAGCGAGGTCATCGAGGACGTCACCAAGGTCTCCGCGGACCGTGTCGCCGTCGTCACCGGACCCAACCTGGCCAAGGAGATCGCTGAACGCCGCCCTGCCGCGGCCGTCGTCGCCTGCCAGGACGAGTCGGTGGCCCAGCGCCTCCAGGCGGCCTGCCACACCCCGTACTTCCGCCCGTACACCAACACCGATGTGGTCGGCTGCGAGCTCGGCGGCGCGGTGAAGAACGTCATCGGTCTCGCTGTCGGTATCGCCGACGGGATGGGGCTCGGCGACAACGCCAAGGGCTCGCTCATCACCCGCGGCCTCGCCGAGACCACCCGGCTCGGTCTCGCCATGGGCGCCGACCCGCTGACGTTCTCCGGACTCGCGGGCCTCGGTGACCTCGTGGCGACGTGCTCCTCGCCGCTGTCGCGCAACCACACCTTCGGCACCAACCTCGGCCGCGGCATGACGCTGGAAGAGACCATCGCCATCACCAAACAGACCGCCGAGGGCGTCAAGTCCTGTGAATCGGTGCTCGATCTGGCACGCCGGCACGGCGTCGACATGCCCATCACGGAGACGGTGGTCTCCATCGTCCACGAGGGCAAGCCGCCGATGGTCGCTCTGGGCGAGCTGATGTCGCGCAGCGCGAAGGCCGAGCGGCACTGACGCCCGACCGGCCCCGGTGACGCTGACGCGACCCGTACCAGCAGGTACGCTCATCGTGATATGAGCAGCGAGAACCTCCCCCAGAGCCCGGAGCAGCAGCTCCGCAAGCCGCGTGTGGCCGTCGTGTTCGGCGGCCGCAGCTCCGAACACGGCATCTCGATCGTCACGGCCGGCGCCGTCCTGAATGCCATCGACCGGACGAAGTACGACGTCCTGCCGATCGGCATCACGACGGACGGCCGCTGGGCGCTCACCGCCGACGAGCCCGAGCGCATGGCCATCACGGACCGGAAGGTGCCGGACGTGGCCCAACTGGCCGAGTCCTCCGAGGGCAGCGTGGTGCTCTCCGTCGACCCCGGCAGCCGTGAAGTGGTGTACAGCGAGCCCGGTTCGGTCCCCAAGGCGCTCGGCGAGGTCGACGTCGTCTTCCCCGTGCTGCACGGCCCGTACGGCGAGGACGGCACTCTTCAGGGACTACTGGAGCTTTCCGGTGTGCCGTACGTGGGTGCCGGTGTGCTCGCCTCGGCGGTCGGCCAGGACAAGGAATACATGAAGCGGGTGTTCACGTCGTTCGGGCTGCCCGTCGGCCCGTACGTCGTCGTCCGCCCCCGCGAATGGGACAATGACCGTCTCTCCGCCCGCAAGCGCATCGTGGACTTCGCCGGGGAACACGGCTGGCCGCTCTTCGTCAAGCCCGCGCGGGCCGGCTCGTCCATCGGCATCACCAAGGTCGACGACGTCTCCGGACTCGACGAGGCGATCGAGGAAGCCCGCCGCCACGACCCCAAGTTCCTCGTCGAGTCCCTGCTGCGCGGCCGCGAGATCGAGTGCGGGGTGCTGGAGTTCGAGGACGGACCGCGTGCCAGCGTGCCCGCCGAGATCCCGCCCGTCACCTCGCACGACTTCTACGACTTCGAGGCCAAGTACATCGACTCGGCGTCCGGGATCGTGCCCGCCCCGCTCACCGAGGAGCAGACCGCCGAGGTCCAGCGGCTCGCGATCGACGCGTTCGAGGCCGCGTCCTGCGAGGGCCTGGTGCGCGCCGACTTCTTCCTCACCGAGGACGGCACGTTCGTCATCAACGAGATCAACACGCTGCCGGGCTTCACTCCGATCTCCATGTACCCGCGGATGTGGCAGGAGAGCGGTGTGAGCTACCAGGAGCTGGTCGACCGGCTGATCCAGGCGGCGTTGACCCGGCCCACCGGCCTGCGCTGACCCGGCGCTACACGCTGCTGGGGATCGTCTTCCTGACAGCCGGGGCGAACGCCGCGATCGGGCTGGCGTCATGGGCGTACGCCGTCGAGAGCGTCACCTCGACATATGCCTTGCGATAGGTCGTGGTGAAGCGCGGACCGGCGTCCTCCGGCTGCTCCAGCAGCCAGTTGACGCCGTCCGCCTCGGTCCCCTTGGCCATGGGATCGTCCATCTTCGCGGGCCGGTCGACACCGCAGCGCAGTACGATCGCCCCGTCCCCCCAAGAGGCGGTCAGCACGGACTTCGGCCCGGAGTCGTCACGGTTCTGTCCGGCAACGGTCTCCGGTAGCTCCTTGTGCAGGGCACCGCAGTAGGCTGCGGCTTCCGGCATCGGGGTGGGGACCGTGATCGACGCCGCGGCGTCCGTTGTGGAGCAGCCCGCCGCGGCCAGCATCAGAACGGCAGCGGACGGACCGAGAAACACGGGGCGGCGGAGCCGGCGGCGGAAGGACGTCACCGGCCCAGCGTAGACGGGGGCTACAGGTGGACGACCGGGCAGGTCAGGGTTCTGGTGATGCCTTCCACCTGCTGGACCTTGGCGACCACCATGCGGCCGAGTTCATCGACTGTGCCGGCCTGCGAGCGCACGATCACGTCGTAGGGGCCGGTGACGTCCTCTGCCTGGATCACTCCCGGGATTTTCGCGATGGTCTCGGCGACGGTCGACGCCTTGCCCACCTCGGTCTGAATAAGGATGTACGCCTGTACCACGGAACCTCCAGGGCGGCCACGAGGATCATGTGGGGGAAAGAGACGCCACGGTATCGCGTTGCCGAGGGCGGCGGGGAGACCTGTGGAACGGATGACGTCCACAGCGTGGCGCACGGATGCCATGAGTTGACGTATGCCTTGACAGTACCGACAGCACTGAAGGTCCGCGAGTGCAAGCGCAGCGGTGCGGACGGGCGACAGGCATGCCGGTGACAACGGGGGCAGACTGCTCCCGGCGGCGGCCGGGCCACGGCCCGGACCACCGGCGGCCGACCCAGACCGGACGTCCGTCCGGCGCGACAGATGAGAGGTGAGACTCGGTGAAGGGAACCGTGGGCGAGTTGGGGGAGTTCGGGCTCATCAAGGAGCTCACGTCCCGGCTCACCAGCACTCCGGCGGTACGGCTCGGACCTGGCGACGACGCCGCAGTCGTGGCCGCTCCCGACCGCAGGGTCGTGGCCAGTACGGACATCCTGGTGGAGGGACGGCACTTCCGCCGCGACTGGTCGACGGCGTACGACGTCGGACGCAAGGCCGCCGCACAGAACCTCGCCGACATCGCCGCCATGGGCGCCGTCCCCACCGCGCTGCTGCTCGGCCTGGTCGTCCCGGCCGAACTCCCGGTCACCTGGGCGGGCGAGTTGATGGACGGCATCCGTGACGAGTGCCAGGTCGCGGGCGCGGCCGTGGTCGGCGGTGACGTCGTCGGCGGGGAGACCATCACCGTCGCGATCACCGCACTCGGCGATCTGCGCAACCATGAACCCGTCACCCGGGCCGGCGCCCGACCCGGCGATGTCGTCGCCGTCACCGGCTGGCTCGGCTGGTCCGCCGCCGGGTACGCGGTCCTCTCCCGCGGCTTCCGCTCGCCGCGCGCTTTCGTCGAGGCCCACCGGCGCCCCGAACCGCCGTACCACGCGGGCCCCGCGGCCGCCGGACTCGGCGCCACCGCCATGACGGACGTCAGTGACGGACTCGTCGCCGACCTCGGACACATCGCCGAGGCCAGCAAGGTCCGGATCGATCTGCGGTCCGGGCTGATCGACATCCCTTCGCAGATGTCCGACATCGGCCAGGCGGTCGGCGTGGACCCGCTCCAGTGGGTGCTCACCGGGGGAGAGGACCACGCGATCGTCGCGACCTTCCCCCAGGACGTGAAGCTGCCCGCCCGCTGGAAGGTGATCGGCGAGGTCCTCAACCCGTCGGCGCTGCCCCAGGTGACGGTCGACGGGGCCCCTTGGACCAGCAAGGGCGGCTGGGACCACTTCGGCGGCATCGAGGACGCCCAGTAGATTGAGGCGTATGCCCGTACCTTCTGACGCACCGCAGGTACCGCTTGCTCCACCCCGTGTGCTCACCGTCGCCGGATCCGACTCCGGCGGTGGTGCGGGCATTCAGGCCGACCTCAAGACGATGCTGGCGCTCGGCGTGCACGGCATGAGCGTGATCACCGCGGTGACCGCGCAGAACTCACTGGGCGTCCAGGGCGCATGGGAGCTGCCCGTGGAGGCGGTACGGGCCCAGTACCGCAGCGTCGTCGACGACATCGGAGTCCAGGCGGTGAAGACCGGCATGCTCGCGTCGGCCACCCTCGTCGAGACCGTCGCCGCACTCCTCGCGGCAACGGACGCCCCGGTGGTCGTCGACCCGGTGGGGGTCTCCAAGCACGGTGATCCACTGCTCGCTGCCGAAGCCCTCGATTCCGTACGGACGAAGCTGCTGCCGGTCGCCACGGTGGCAACCCCCAACCTCGACGAGGTGGCGCAGCTCACCGGCGTGACGGTCACGGACGAGACCGGAATGCGGCAGGCCGCGGCAGAGATCCTGGGATACGGGCCGCGCTGGGTCGTCATCAAAGGCGGTCACCTGCCCGGCGAACCGGTCGACCTCCTCACGGACGGCACCGCCGAGCACTGGCTGCGCGCCCCCCGCGACGACAACCGGCACACGCACGGCACGGGCTGCACCCTCGCCTCCGCGATCGCCTGCGGGCTGGCCCGGGGCAACGACGTACCGGCGGCCGTGCGGGCCGCGAAGGCGTACGTCACCGGGGCGATCGCGGCGGGCTTCCCACTGGGCACCGGGATCGGCCCGGTCCGGCACGGCTGGCAGCTGTAACGGCCTCCCCCGCGACAGGAAGTGGGGGAGCACAGCAAAAAGCCGGTCCACCGAGATGGACCGGCTTTTTGGGCAACCGGAAGGCTGCGCTACGACGGGAACGTCAGCGCGCGACCTTGCCGGCCTTGATGCACGAGGTGCAGACGTTGAGCCGCTTCGGCGTCCGACCGACCACGGCACGCACGCGCTGGATGTTGGGGTTCCAGCGACGGGACGTACGGCGGTGCGAGTGCGAAATGTTGTTGCCGAAGCCCGGCCCCTTGCCGCAGACGTCGCAGTTGGCAGCCACGGGTCACTCCAAAGACTTCAGGTGCACTTACAGTGAATTCCGGCGCGCCGGAATCATTTGACTGAAGTGGCGGTACCGGAGGAAAGGCCCGACTCTCATCGGGCAACCGAAGCAGCATACAACGGCCGCGTCGGTAGAACGAAACTACCATGGGTTTCCCCGCCGTCTGCCCCGCCCCTGTCCCTGCCGGACGCACCGGGCGGGACTAGTCTGCGGGTCAGTCCGCCCGCACGGCCGCTCTCCAGGAGGAACACCAGGTGCCGCAGACCGCCGACGACATGGACGCCGTCGCGGTGCGTACCTGGTGCTCACTGGCGCTGGAGGCGTTGGGCCGGGAGCGTGAGGCGATCGACGCGATCAACGTCTACCCCGTCGCGGACGGGGACACCGGCACCAACCTCTATCTGACGGTGGAATCGGCGGCGGCCGCCGTCGAGGCGGTCTTCGCCGCCCATGAGACCGGTATGTCCGTGCCCGCCCTCGCCGATGTCGTACGGGCCATGGCACACGGGGCGCTGATCGGCGCCCGCGGCAACTCCGGCACGATCCTTGCGCAGCTGTTGCGCGGCATGGCGGAGGTGCTGGCCGACGGGCACGACGCGGACCATCTGCGCCGCGCCCTGACCCGGGCCGCCGAGGCCGCCCGGCAGGCCGTCGCGCACCCTGTCGAGGGCACGGTGCTGACCGTGGCCACGGCGGCCGCCGAGGCCGCCGGGCGGACGGCGGGCGACCCGAGACCGGAAGCGGTCGCGCAGGCGGCGTACGAAGGGGCGCGTACGGCACTGGACGCGACCCCCGGGCAGCTTGCCGTCCTCGGGCGGGCGGGAGTCGTCGACGCCGGAGGCCGTGGCCTGGTGACCGTCCTGGGGGCGCTTGTCGAAGCGGTCTCCGGTGAGGCGCCCGCACGCGGGACCTGGGCGACGCCCGACATCGCCCCCGTGACCGCTGCCGCCGCCGACGACTGCGCGGCAGGCGGGCCGGCGGAAGGACCCGCCTTCGAGGTGATCTATCTCCTGGAGGCCCGGGACGACGCCGTCGACCGGCTGCGGGCCCGGCTCGACGGGCTCGGCGACTCGCTCGTCGTGGTCGGTGGCGACGGGCTGTGGAACGTCCACGTCCATGTCGACGATGCCGGTGCGGCGGTGGAGGCCGGGGTCGAGGCGGGCAGGCCGTACCGGATCCGGATCACCCACTTCGGCGCCGACCGGGTCCACCCCCACCGCGGCGAGCCCGCGCAGCGCGGTGTCGTCGTGGTGGTCCCGGGCGACGGGCTCTCCGGGCTGTGCACGGAGGCCGGCGCGACCACGGTGCTCGCCCGCCCCGGAGAGCCGCCCGCCAGCGGTGAGCTGGTCGATGCGATCCGTCGCGCCCACGCCCGCGAGGTGGTCCTGCTGCCCAACGACGCGGAGCTGCGCCACACGGCCGCGGCGGCCGCGGAGCAGGCCCGTACGGAAGGCATCCGGGTCGCCCTGATCCCGACCCGCGCCGCAGTCCAGGGCATCGCGGCGCTCGCCGTCCACGAACCGGACCGCAGCTTCGACGAGGACGTGGTGGCGATGACCGCCGCGGCCGGCGCCACCCGGTACGCCGAACTGGCCGTCGCCGAGCGGCAGTCGTGGACCATGGCGGGCATCTGCCAGGCCGGCGACATCCTGGGGCTGATCGACGGCGATGTGGCGGTCATCGGGGAGGACGTGGCCGGTACGGCCCGGGCCGTGCTCGACCGGATGCTGTCGGCGGGCGGTGAACTCGTGACCCTGGTCCTGGGCGAGGACGTGCCGGACAGCCTGGCGGAGGCGCTGCAGGAGCATGTGCGTGAGGGGTACCTGGCGGTGGACACGGTGGTGTACCGGGGCGGCCGCCAGTGCGCTCCCCTGCTGATCGGGGTGGAGTAGCCCCCCGGGGCGGGCCCGGTCCCTCCTTCCCCGGAGCAGAGGTGAGGGGAGAGAGGATCGACCAGTCCGAGCAGAGCCACCTGGAAGGTGTGCGGCGACCGGGCGGAGAAGGACGCGGAGGACGAATCCGGAGACGCGGAGTTCGCTCAGGTCTCGGATGTCGTCGCCGCGGCGCCGGTGGGGGCCGGGCGATGCCGCGGGGGGTGATCGCGAGCGAGGAGCCGCAGACCGGTCCCAGGGGGTACGCAGACGTTTCCGACCAGGGGCTTCCGGTGGTGCGGGCGACTTCTGTCAGTGGCTTGGTGTGCAATGGATCGCGTGTCCGCGTTCGATGAACCCCTGAAGAAGCTGCTCGGCGGTGCCACCGCGAAGGTGATGGCCGAGTACCTCGACCTGCACACGGTCGGTGATCTGCTGCACCACTACCCGCGGCGGTACGAGGAGCGCGGCCAGCTCACCGCGCTGGCCGACCTCCCGCTGGACGAGCACGTGACCGTCGTCGCCCAGGTCGCCGACGCGCGGATCATGGTGTTCAACAACGGCAGGGGCAAGCGCCTGGAGGTGACCCTCACCGACGGCAGCGGCCGGCTGCAGCTGGTCTTCTTCGGCCACGGCGTGCACAAGCCGCACAAGGAGCTGCTGCCGGGCCGCCGGGCGATGTTCGCGGGCAAGGTCTCCGTCTTCAACCGGAAGATGCAGCTCGCGCACCCCACGTACCAGCTGCTCGACACCGCGGACGCCGACGAGGCCACGGAGGCGGTGGACGCCTTCGCCGGACGGCTGCTGCCCATCTATCCCGCCTGCAAGCAGCTCGACTCCTGGCGGATCGCCAAGGCCGTCGACACCGTGCTGCCCAGCGCCCGGGACGCCGTCGACCCGCTGCCGCTCCCGCTGCGCGAGGGGCGCGGCTTCACCCCGCTGTCCGAGGCGCTGCTGAAGATCCACCGCCCGCAGACCAAGGCGGACATCGCCGACGCCAGGGACCGGCTGAAGTGGGACGAGGCGTTCGTCATGCAGGTCGCGCTCGCCCGCCGACGGTACGCGGACACCCAGCTCCCGGCGGTGGCACGCAGCCCCAGGCACGGCGGACTGCTCGACGCCTTCGACGCCAAACTGCCGTTCACCCTCACCGAGGGCCAGGAGAAGGTCTCCAAGGAGATCTTCGACGACCTGGCGACCGAGCACCCGATGCACCGGCTGCTGCAGGGCGAAGTCGGGTCCGGGAAGACCATGGTCGCGCTGCGCGCCATGCTCGCCGTCGTCGACGCGGGCGGACAGGCCGCGATGCTCGCCCCCACCGAGGTGCTCGCCCAGCAGCACCACCGCTCCATCACCGACATGATGGGCGAGCTCGCGGAAGGCGGAATGCTGGGCGGCTCCGACCTCGGTACGAAGGTGGTGCTGCTGACCGGGTCCATGGGGATGGCGGCCCGCCGTCAGGCGCTGCTGGACCTGGTCACCGGCGAGGCCGGGATCGTGATCGGCACGCACGCGCTGATCGAGGACAAGGTGCAGTTCCACGACCTGGGGCTGGTCGTCGTCGACGAGCAGCACCGCTTCGGAGTGGAACAGCGCGACGCGCTGCGGTCCAAGGGAAAGCAGCCGCCGCACCTGCTGGTGATGACCGCCACCCCCATTCCCCGTACGGTCGCGATGACAGTCTTCGGCGACCTGGAGACGTCCGTCCTGGACCAGCTGCCGGCGGGCCGCTCGCCGATCGCCAGCCATGTCGTCCCCGCCAAGGACAAGCCGCACTTCCTCAGCCGCGCCTGGGAGCGGGTCCGCGAGGAGGTCGGCAACGGGCATCAGGCATACGTCGTCTGCCCCCGGATCGGTGACGACGCCGACGACGAGGCCGAGAAGAAGAGCAGGAAGAAGGCCGCGGAGAAGGCGGCCGAGGAGGACGGGGAGAAGCGCCCGCCGCTCGCGGTCCTGGAGATCGCCGAACAGCTCACCAAGGGCGCCCTCGCCGGTCTGCGTATCGAGGTGCTGCACGGCCGGATGAACCCTGACGACAAGGACGACGTGATGCGGCGCTTCGCCGCGGGCCAGGTCGACGTCCTCGTCGCGACGACCGTCATCGAGGTCGGGGTCAACGTCCCCAACGCCACCGCGATGGTGATCATGGACGCCGACCGGTTCGGCGTCTCCCAGCTCCACCAGCTCCGCGGCCGGGTCGGCCGGGGCTCCGCCGCCGGCCTCTGTCTGCTCGTCAGCGAGGCGCACGAGGCGAGCCCCGCGCGCGCCCGGCTCTCCGCCGTCGCCGCCACCCTCGACGGCTTCGAACTGTCCCGGATCGACCTCGAACAGCGCCGTGAGGGCGATGTCCTCGGCCAGGCCCAGTCCGGCGTCCGCACGTCCCTGAGGGTGCTCTCCGTCATCGACGACGAGGAGGTCATCGCCGCAGCCCGCGAGGAGGCCGTGACGATCGTCGCGGCGGACCCGGACCTGGCCCGCCTGCCGGAGCTGCGCACCGCGCTGGCCGCCCTGCTCGACAAGGAGCGCGAGGAGTATCTCGACAAGGGCTGAGTTCAGGGGACGCACGGGGCATTCGGGCCCCAGCGGGCCCGAAGCCATATCGTGGGATGCACGGCGCCCGCCCCACCCCGGCGGGCCACCCCCGACCCGAGGATCAGACACCCATGACCCGCGTGATCGCCGGCTCGGCCGGCGGACGCCGCCTGGCCGTCCCGCCCGGCACCGGCACCCGCCCCACCTCCGACCGCGCACGCGAGGGCCTGTTCTCCACCTGGGAAGCGCTCCTGGGCACCCTGGAGGGCATCCGAATCGCCGATCTGTACGCGGGCTCCGGCGCCGTCGGTCTCGAAGCGCTCTCCCGCGGCGCGGTCCACGCCCTGCTCGTCGAGGCCGACAACAAGGCCGCCCGCACGGTCCGGGACAACGTCCGTACGCTCGGTCTGCCCGGCGCCGAAGTCCGTACCGGCAAAGCCGAACAGATCGTGACAGGACCGACGCCCGCGGACCCGTACGACGTGGTCTTCCTGGATCCGCCGTACGCCGTCACCGATGGCGATCTTGGCGAGATACTGCTCACACTCCGTGCTCAGGGCTGGCTCACGGACGATGCCCTCGTCACCGTGGAACGGAGCACCAGAGGCGGAGAATTCAACTGGCCCAAGGGATTCGAGCCACTGCGGGCCCGTCGCTACGGCGAGGGAACGCTTTGGTACGGTCGCGCCGCCTCTACGTGCGAAGACGCACGATGACCGCACCGGAGAGCGAGGGACTCAAGTTGCGCCGCGCCGTCTGTCCGGGGTCGTTCGACCCCATCACCAACGGACACCTCGACATCATTGGCCGCGCCTCGAAGCTGTACGACGTCGTACATGTCGCGGTGATGATCAACCAGTCCAAGAAGGGCCTGTTCACGATCGACGAGCGGATCGAGCTGATCCGTCAGGTCACCGCGGACTTCGGCAACGTCGAGGTCGAGTCCTTCCACGGCCTCCTGGTCGACTTCTGCAAGCAGCGCGACATCCCGGCGATCGTGAAGGGCCTGCGGGCCGTCAGCGACTTCGACTACGAGCTGCAGATGGCCCAGATGAACAACGGCCTCTCCGGGGTCGAGACGCTCTTCGTTCCGACCAATCCCACGTACAGCTTCCTGTCATCCTCCCTGGTCAAGGAGGTCGCGGCCTGGGGCGGCGACGTCTCGCACCTGCTGCCGCCGCTGGTCCACGAGGCACTCGTCGAACGTCTCGCCCAGCAGTGATGCGCTGACAGTCCGTCACCCGGTGTCGGACGGGCGCCGACTGGCCGTACAGTCGTGCCATCCGTCTCCAATCAGCAGTAGAGAGTGGCGAGCACACGGTGGACGTGCAGAAGAAGCTCGACGAGATCGTCGAAGCGGTCGGGAACGCCCGGTCCATGCCCATGTCGGCGTCGTGCGTGGTCAACCGCGCCGATCTGCTCGCCATGCTCGAAGAGGTACGTGAAGCCCTCCCCGGCTCACTCGCCCACGCCCAGGAGCTCATCGGCGGCCGGGAGCAGATGGTCGAGCAGGCCCGGCAGGAGGCCGAGCGGATCATCGAGGGCGCCCACGCCCAGCGCGGCTCACTGATCTCCGACACCGAGATCGCCCGGCAGTCCCAGGCCGAGGCCGACCGCATCCTCGGCGAGGCTCGCCGGGAGGCCGACGAGGTGCGCGCCGAGGCCGACGAGTACGTCGACAGCAAGCTCGCCAACTTCGAGGTCGTCCTCACCAAGACCATCGGCTCCGTCGACCGGGGGCGCGAGAAGCTCCTCGGCCGCGGCCAGGGCTTCGACGAGCACGGGTACGAGGACCCCGACTTCGCCGAGGCCCCCGAGCGCAGCGCCGACCCGGAGACGCTCCGGCGCCGCGCCGACGAGTACGTGGACACCAAGCTCGGCGCGTTCGAGGCCGTGCTCGCCAAGACCCTGGAAGCGGTCGGCCGCGGCCGGCAGAAGCTGCACGGCCGGGTCGCCACCGACGAGCTCGGCGCGCACATGGCCGCCCAGGACGCCGCGGGCAGTCACGGCCACACCAGCGACGAGGACCACTGGGCCGGTCTCGCCGAGCTCGCCACCCCGGAGCCGCAGCCGGTGTCCCAGCCGGTCCAGCCGCACTTCCCGGCACAGGCGCAGCCGAGCTACCCGGAGACGTACGCGTACCAGGAGCAGCCGCAGCAGGACATGTACGGGTACCAGCAGCAGCCGGACCCGTACGCCGCCTATCAGCCACAGGGCTACGACGAGGGCCAGGCACAGCTGCAGCCGCAGGGGTACGAGGGCTGGCAGCAGCCGATGCCGGCGGCGCACCAGCCCCTTCCGTCGCAGGGCGAGAGCGCCCTCGACGAGACCAGCCTCTTCGACACCAGCATGATCGACATCGATCAGCTCCGCCGGTACGAGCAGGAGCGCTGACCGGGGCGGCCAGGAAGCAGACCGAACGCGACCGATTCCGGCCGGTTCGCGGCCGGAATCGGACCCGGTTGGGAGCAGGCTAACGCGTCCAGTATCCTGGTTGTTCGGTCGCGCGTACATCTGCGATCTCGGCTGCCCGCTTCACGTTCCGATCCGGTCGGCCCCTCCCCACGGTGCGCTTTGCGCCATGCATACGATTTCGAAAGCAGGAAAAGCCCTGAACGGCCACCTCGACCACCGAAACCCTCTCGTGTTCGATACGCACGAGCTGGGTCGGCGTCCCGGTGCCCTCCTGCGGCTGACCCGCTCGGTGGACGCGCCCGAGGACCTCGGTATCGACGGGGTCATCGGTGTGCCGGAAGGCTCCCCCGTGGAGCTGGAACTCCGCCTCGAATCGGTCATGGAAGGGGTGCTTGTCACAGGCACCGCCCGTGCGTCGGCCGAGGGGGAGTGCGTAAGGTGTCTGGAGCCGCTGCGCCAAGAGGTTGCGGCGGACTTCCAGGAGATGTTCTCGTACCCTGACGCCGATGACCGGGGCCGCAGCAAGGTGGCGGACCCGGCCGACGACGCCGAGGACGACGAGGACAGGCTCTTCCTCGAGGACGGCTTGTTCGACCTCGAACCAGTGCTGCGTGATGCGGTGGTGCTTGCACTGCCGATGCAGCCGGTGTGCCGGGAGACCTGTGCCGGCCTGTGTTCCGAATGCGGGATCAGGCTGGACGAGAACCCCGGTCACCACCACGATGCCGTCGACATCCGTTGGGCGGCATTGCAAGGACTCGCCGAGACCGTTCAGGACGGCGAGAAGGACAACATGGGCGGCGCCGAAGCGGGCGTCGACGAGAAGCAGGAGAAGTAGCCGTGGCTGTTCCGAAGCGGAAGATGTCGCGCAGCAACACGCGCCACCGCCGGTCGCAGTGGAAGGCTGCGGTCCCCACCCTGGTTTCGTGTGAGCGTTGCCAGGAGCCGAAGCTGCAGCACATCGCGTGCCCCAGCTGCGGCACGTACAACAAGCGCCAGGTCCTCGAAGTCTGAGCGGCTGGTGAGAGGCCCGATGTCTGAGTTGTCCCACGCCAAGAAGCAGGCAGACAACGTCAACACAGCCTCGTCCCACACGCTTCTGGAAGGGCGGCTCGGGTATCACCTCGAGTCCGCCCTTCTGGTGCGTGCGCTGACCCACCGTTCCTACGCATACGAGAACGGCGGCCTGCCCACCAACGAGCGGCTCGAATTCCTCGGGGATTCGGTCCTCGGCCTGGTGGTCACGGACACGCTGTACCGCACCCACCCCGACCTGCCCGAAGGCCAGCTGGCCAAGTTGCGGGCCGCGGTGGTCAACTCGCGTGCACTTGCGGAGGTCGGCCGCGGCCTCGACCTCGGCTCCTTCATCCGGCTCGGCCGGGGCGAAGAGGGTACGGGCGGCAGGGACAAGGCATCCATCCTCGCCGACACGCTTGAAGCGGTGATCGGCGCGGTCTATCTCGATCAGGGCCTCAGTGCGGCCTCGGAGCTGGTTCACCGGCTCTTCGACCCGCTGATCGACAGGTCCTCCAATCTCGGCGCCGGCCTGGACTGGAAGACCAGCCTCCAGGAGCTCACCGCGAGCGAGGGCCTCGGAGTCCCCGAGTACCTCGTCACGGAGACCGGCCCGGACCACGAGAAGACCTTTACTGCTGCTGCTCGCGTCGGTGGTGTCTCGTACGGCACCGGCACCGGCCGTAGCAAGAAGGAAGCGGAGCAGCAGGCGGCGGAGTCCGCCTGGCGCGAGATCAGCGCCGCTGCGGAGCAGCGGGAGGCCGCGGCGAAGGCCGCAGCCGACGGAGGGGCCACCGACACCCCTGCCGGCCCGCTGCCGTCCACGGACGTCACTCCGGCCTGACCTGGGAACCCCTCGGCGCCTTGTGCACCGGGGGGTTCTTCCTGTCCGAACCCGGGGCGTGACCGCACAGTCACACCCCGGGTCCGTCCGGCGGATCAGGGCCGTACACGCCATTCGCCGGTCGGTCTTAAACTGTTCAGTCTCTTGAGGAGCCATTCCGTGCCCGAGCTGCCTGAGGTCGAAGTCGTACGGCGCGGTCTCGATCGCTGGGTCACCGGCCGCACGGTCGGTGAGGTCGAGGTCCTGCACCCGCGCGCGGTCCGCCGCCATCTCGCGGGTTCCACGGACTTCGCGGCCCGGCTCAGCGGCAGCCGCTTCGGCACGGCCATGCGTCGCGGCAAGTACCTGTGGGTTCCGCTGGACGACGACTCCTGCTCGCTCCTCGGCCACCTCGGCATGAGTGGTCAGTTGCTCGTACAGCCGCAGGACACCCCCGACGAGAAGCATCTGCGGATTCGGATCCGCTTCGACGACGCCCTCGGCACCGAGCTGCGCTTCGTCGACCAGCGGACCTTCGGCGGGCTCTCCGTCCACGAGAACACCCCGGACGGGCTGCCCGACACCATCGCGCACATCGCCCGCGACCCGCTGGACCCCGCCTTCGACGACGCGGCGTTCCACACCGCTCTGCGTCTGCGCCGTACGACGGTCAAGCGTGCCCTGCTCGACCAGTCGCTGATCAGTGGCGTCGGCAACATCTACGCGGACGAGGCGCTCTGGCGCACCAGGCTGCACTATGACCGGCCCACCGCGACCCTGACCCGGCCCAGGTCGGCCGAGCTGCTCGGCCATGTCCGCGACGTGATGAACGCTGCGCTCGCGCAGGGCGGCACCAGCTTCGACAGCCTCTACGTCAATGTGAACGGCGAGTCGGGCTACTTCGACCGGTCGCTCGACGCGTACGGGCGCGAGGACGAGCCCTGCCACCGCTGCGGTACGGCGATACGCCGCCGCCCGTGGATGAACCGCTCAAGCTACTACTGCCCGCGCTGCCAGCGCCCGCCGCGGGCCAACACGCACTAGAGCATGACCTCGCGCGCCGCGTCGTAATGGCTGCGGGCGTCGAGGACCTCGGGCATCCGGCTCTCGACGAGCTGGATCAGCCCGAGCAGCCGACCGGCGACCTCGCGTCCCAGCGGGGTCAGCTCGTAGTCGACGCGCGGCGGATTGACGGGCTGCGCCTCCCGGAGGACGAGGCCGTCCCGCTCCAGTGCGTGAAGCGTCTGGGAGAGCATCTTCTCGCTCACCCCGTCGACCCTGCGGCGCAGCTCGTTGAAGCGGGCACTCGTCTCGTACAGCGCGGTCAGCGTCAGGCTGCCCCAACGCCCGGTGACGTGCTCCAGCGTGCCGCGCGAGGGGCACTGCCGGGAGAACACGTCGAAGGGCAGGCTGTCGGCGCCGCCCCGCGGGGTGGTCTCGTCCATGAGAAGCAGCTTACGCCCGCACAGCGCTCCCTTTTGGAGTGCGCTGTGCCGGCGTAAGTGATGAGGTGAAGTGCGGCCCATGCGGTCCGGGAGGAATCCCGGAGGGCCCCGGAAGGATCAGAAACCGAAGTCCTGAGTCCACCAGGGGCCGCCGGAGCCGAAGTGCACTCCCACGCCGAGGGTCTTGTAGTCACAGTTGAGAATGTTTGCGCGGTGGCCCTCGCTGTTCATCCAGGAGTCCATCACCGCCTGTGCGTCCGCCTGGCCGCGGGCGATGTTCTCGCCGCCGAGCCTCGTCACACCGGCCTTCGACGCGCGGTCCCAGGGGTTCCGGCCGTCGGGGTCGGTGTGGTCGAAGAAGCCGCGGGCCGCCATGTCGTCACTGAAGTTCTGGGCGAGCGAGGCGAGCGGGGCACTGGTCGTGACCGGGCTGCAGCCGACCTTCGCGCGCTCCTGGTTGACCAGCGCGAGCACGGCGGCCTGGGCGGAGATGTCGCCGGCCGGGGTCGTGGCGCTGCGCGCCGGAGCTGCGGCAGAGGTCGTCGGCGCCGCCGAGGCCGTGGCGGACGGCGCGGAACCGGTCGTCCCGGCCGCCGCGGGCGCCTTCGTCCGCTCCGTCCGCTCGGCCGTCTTCGAAGGGGAGGCGGACGGCGTGGCCGAGGCGCTGGGGGAGCCCGGCCGTTCGGACTTCCGGGGCACCGGGGAACTCCTGGTGCTGCGGCCGGCCTCGGCCGACGCGATACCGCGGTCGGCCGGAGCGGTGGTGGAACCGCCCTGCGTCAGCAGGTCCGGCGCTCCCTGGGAGCGGATCTGGTTGGTCGCCGCGCCACCGGTCACGTGGTACGTGCCGCCGTCGGGCAGCAGACCCGAAGCCACGGCCACGGCTCCGACGGCCATCGCAGCGGAGACGCCGATCAGTCCCGCACGCACGGGCGTGCGGGACCGCTTCCTGTGGCGCGTGCGGGCTTTCGCGGCCGCGGACGTGTCAGCGGCCGAACCGGCCACGGGACCTGCGGCGGAGCGTCGATGGCGTCCCATCTGCTGTCCCCTTCTGACGGTCTGGACGCCGGAATCGGCGTCAATACGCCTCACCCGATCGAGTGAGGCTCTGGTTTCGACGGGACTGTACGCCATGGCTCAACGAGGCGACGTACCCCTTGAGTAATGGGGCGGTTAGCGTTCGGCCATGAACGAAGATGTACGACTCACCGCCTGGGTGCGCGGCCGAGTACAGCAAGTAGGGTTCCGGTGGTTCACCAGGGCAAATGCTTTGGAGATCGGTGGCCTCACCGGATTCGCCCTCAATCTCGACGACGGCCGAGTGCAGGTTGTCGCCGAAGGGCAACGTGAGAATTGCCACCGCCTGCTGGAGTGGCTGCGCTCCGACGACACACCCGGACGCGTGGATGGAGTCACTGAGATCTGGGGCACCCCGCGCGGCGGTTACGAGGGGTTTGCGATCCGCTGATCCCGTTCCGAATGGGGTCCGAATTCGGGGTCGTGTTCGGACCGTGTTCGACAGGCGGCGAGCGGTGACGAGAAGGGCCGCTCATCTGCGTGCACATGAAATGACCTGCGGAAGGACCGGACAGTTGCCAAGATTCGGTTGCCGTGCCAGGCTGCGGCAGTAAGGATGATCTCCACGCCCCCCCAGGGCCCCGCAGGAGAGTCGCGCCGCGTGATCGTCAAGCCGCGCGCCCCCGGGTCACCCGCGTCTGCGGGGTGTGATCGTGTTGACCGTCAAACTTTTTGGTGAGACGCTGAAAACCCCGCGCACCTTAGCTGTTTGGCAGAGTTCTTTGGCAGCAGAACCGCAGTGATGACAGAGCACTGCCGAGCACCGCGGGTGCGATTCCCTCACGACCCACACCGCATCGGTCGGTCACTCAGTGTGGAGGACCATCCATCATGGCAAAGGCGCTTCTCGGTTACGTCGGCGGTTCCGACCCGCGACTCCTCGCCGAGATGCGACGGCTCCAGCAGCGCGTCCAGGACCTGGAATCCGAGCTCGTACGGATCCAGGACGAGAACGACGCGCTCAACGCCGCCGCCCAGCACCAAGAGTCGCTGCTCGACAGCATCGACATCGACGTACCTCAGGCGGAGCCGGCGCTGACCTGACCGAGGGCCCACAGGGGCCGGTCGGGCTGCTCGCGTCAGCCGTCTGAGTTCATCACCGGATCGTCACCGGAATCGTCACCGGATCATTGAAGATCATCACTGTGATCTGTCGCCTTCTTGATCCGCCGCGTTCTTTGATCCGTCACGCAGCACGTCGCAAGATTTGCAAGGGGCGCTTCGGCGTCCCTTCTTTCTTTTGCCCGACTGCGACAGGCCCGCCCCGGACATACACCCCTTCCCTTACCGTCTGATGTGCCCTGCACCTTCATCAGCGAAACCGAGAGCGAAAGGTAGAGTCCGGCGGCGTGCATCTCAAGGCCCTGACCCTGCGTGGTTTCAAGTCGTTCGCCTCCGCCACGACCCTGCGGTTCGAACCCGGGATCACCTGCGTCGTCGGTCCCAACGGTTCCGGCAAGTCCAATGTGGTGGATGCGCTCTCCTGGGTCATGGGTGAGCAGGGAGCCAAATCCCTGCGCGGCGGCAAGATGGAGGACGTGATCTTCGCCGGCACCACCGGGCGGCCGCCGCTCGGACGCGCCGAGGTGTCGCTGACCATTGACAATTTCGACGGCGCGCTGCCTATCGAGTACGCCGAAGTGACGATCACGCGGATCATGTTCCGCAACGGCGGCAGCGAATACCAGATCAATGGGGACACCTGCCGGCTCCTCGACATCCAGGAACTTCTCTCCGACTCCGGTATCGGCCGGGAGATGCACGTCATCGTCGGACAGGGCCAGCTGGACTCCGTACTCCATGCCGATCCGATGGGGCGCCGCGCATTCATCGAAGAAGCCGCTGGTGTGCTCAAGCACCGCAAGCGGAAAGAGAAGGCGCTGCGGAAGCTGGACGCGATGGGAGCCAATCTGGCCCGTGTCCAGGACCTCACGGACGAACTGCGGCGGCAGTTGAAGCCGTTGGGCCGGCAGGCGGCCGTCGCCCGGCGGGCCGCCGTCATTCAGGCCGATCTGCGCGACGCAAGGCTGCGGCTGCTCGCCGACGACCTGGTGCGGCTGCACGACGCGCTGCGCGGCGAGATCGCCGACGAAGCGGCGCTGAAGCAGCGTCGGGAGGCGGCGGAGGCGGAGCTGAAGGCGGCCCTGACGCGGGAGGCGGAGCTGGAGGACGAGGTACGACGGCTGGCGCCGCGCCTGCAGCGGGCCCAGCAGACCTGGTACGAGCTGTCGCAGCTCGCCGAGCGGGTACGCGGCACGATCTCGTTGGCCGACGCCCGGGTGAAGAGCGCCGCCGCCGCGCCCGAGGAGGAGCGGCGCGGTACGGGATTCAGGGACCCGGAAAGCATGGAGCGCGAGGCCGCCCGGATCCGGGAGCAGGAGGCTGAGCTGGAGGCCGCGCTGACGGCGGCGGAACACGCGCTGGAGGACACCGCTGCCCACCGGGCCGAGTTGGAACGGGAGTTGGCGGCCGAGGAGCGCAGGCTCAAGGACGCGGCCCGCGCCATCGCCGACCGGCGCGAAGGGCTCGCCCGGCTGACCGGGCAGGTCAACGCGGCGCGCAGCCGGGCCGGTTCGGCGCAGGCGGAGATCGACCGGCTGGCCGCCTCGCGTGACGAGGCGCAGGAGCGGGCGGTCAGGGCGCAGGAGGAATACGAGCAGCTCAAGGCCGAGGTGGAGGGGCTGGACGCGGGTGACGCGGAGCTGGGCGAGCGCCACGACGCCGCCAAGCGGGAGCTCGTCGAGGCGGAGTCGGCCCTCTCCGCCGCCCGGGAGGCCGCCACCGGCGCGGAACGGAAGCGGGCGGCGGTCGCGGCCCGGCACGACGCCCTGGCCCTTGGCCTGCGCCGCAAGGACGGCACGGGCGCGCTGCTCGCCTCGCGCGACAGCCTGTCGGGTCTGCTCGGCCCGGCCGCGGAACTGCTGACGGTGGCCCCTGGCCACGAGGTCGCGGTCGCGGCGGCACTGGGCGCGGCGGCGGACGCGGTGGCGGTGACAGACCCGGCTGCGGCAGCGGACGCCATCCGGCTGCTGCGCAAGCAGGACGCGGGGCGGGCGGCGTTGCTCTTGGGGGGTGCGAGCGCCGGTGCGCCCGAGGCTGATACGGGGCAGGTGCCCGTCCAGGGCGGGGCCGCGACGCAGCAGGTACCCGGGCAGGCTTCGGCGCCCGCCGCGGCCGGGGACGTCCCGCACCGGACCGCCGAGTCCGGTGCGGGGCACGTACCGGGGCAGGCCGCCGGGCAGGACCGGGCGGTCCACACCGGTGCGGCGCACGCGCCCGGCCACCACGTCGGCCACGTACCCGCGCCGGGTCCGGCCCCCGACGTCCCCTCCCACGGCCCCGCCGGCCGCCCCGAGGCACCCGGCCACGTGCTCCGTGCCGCTGTCCCGGACGCCCCGCCCGCAGTCGCCGATCTTGTCCGCGGACCCGCTGAGCTGATGGCTGCCGTGCGCCGGCTCGTGCGTGGCATGGTCGTCGTGCCCACGCTGGAGGACGCCGAGGATCTTGTTGCCGAGCATCCCGAGCTGACCGCCGTGACCGGTGAAGGAGACGTCCTCGGGGCGCACTTCGCGCACGGCGGTTCCGCCGGGGCGCCCAGCCTGCTCGAAGTGCAGGCCTCCGTCGACGAGGCCGCCGCCGAACTGGCGGACCTCGCTCTCCGGTGCACCGAACTGGCCGAGGCCCAGCGCCTCGCGGGAGAGCGACGCAGTGCCTGCGCCGCGCTCGTCGAGGAGCTGGGGGAGCGGCGCAGGGCCGCCGAGCGGGAGAAGTCCGGGGTGGCCCAGCAGCTCGGTCGGCTCGCCGGGCAGGCCCGCGGCGCCGCGGGCGAGGCCGAGCGGTCGGCCGCCTCCGCCGCCCGCGCCCAGGACGCCCTGGAGCGGGCGACCGAGGAGGCCGAGGAGCTGGCCGAACGGCTGCTCGTCGCAGAGGAGATGCCGGTCGAGGAGGAGCCGGACAACTCCGTGCGCGACCGGCTCGCCGCCGACGGTGCCAATGCTCGCCAGACCGAGATGGCGGCCCGGCTCCAGGTCCGTACCCACGAGGAACGGGTCAAGGCACTTGCCGGGCGTGCGGACTCCCTCGACCGCGGTGCCCGCGCCGAACGCGAGGCCCGTGCCCGTGCCGAGCAGCGTCGCGCCCGGCTGCGCCACGAGGCTGCGGTGGCCTCGGCCGTTGCCTCCGGTGCCCGTCAACTTCTCGCCCATGTCGAAGTGTCCGTCGAACGGGCCGGGCAGGAGCGGGTCGCCGCCGAGGCAGCGAAGGCGGAGCGCGAGCAGGAACTGATCGTCGAGCGTGGCCACGGACGTGAGCTCAAGGGCGAGCTGGACAAGCTGACCGACTCCGTCCACCGTGGTGAGGTGCTCGGCGCCGAGAAGCGGCTGCGGATAGAGCAGCTGGAGGCGAAGGCCCTTGAGGAGCTGGGCGTGGAGCCGGCCGGGCTTGCCGCCGAGTACGGCCCCGACCAGCTGGTGCCTCCGTCGCCGGCCGCGGAGGGTGAGGAGCTGCCGGAGGACCCGGAGCACCCGCGCAACCAGCCCAAGCCGTTCGTCAGGGCGGAGCAGGAGAAGCGGCTGAAATCCGCAGAACGGGCGTATCAGCAACTCGGCAAGGTGAATCCGCTCGCCCTTGAGGAGTTCTCGGCACTGGAGGAGCGGCACAAGTTCCTCTCCGAGCAGCTCGAAGACCTCAAGAAGACCCGGGCCGATCTGATGCAGGTCATCAAGGAGGTCGACGAGCGGGTCGAGCAGGTGTTCACGGAGGCGTACCGGGACACGGCACGTGAGTTCGAGGGCGTCTTCTCACGGCTCTTCCCGGGCGGTGAGGGGCGGCTCATCCTGACCGATCCGGACAACATGCTGGCGACCGGGGTCGATGTCGAGGCGCGCCCGCCGGGCAAGAAGGTGAAGCGGCTCTCCCTGCTCTCGGGCGGCGAGAGGTCTCTGACGGCTGTGGCGTTGCTGGTCTCGATCTTCAAGGCCCGGCCGAGTCCGTTCTATGTGATGGACGAGGTCGAGGCGGCGCTCGACGACACCAATCTGCAGCGGCTGATCCGGATCATGGAGGAGCTCCAGGAGAGCTCGCAGCTCATCGTGATCACGCATCAGAAGCGGACGATGGAGGTCGCGGACGCGCTGTACGGCGTCTCGATGCAGGGTGACGGCGTCTCCAAGGTCATCAGCCAGCGGCTCCGCTGAGGCTTTACTAAGAGGCCGCCCCCCATGTGCCGGTCGGTCTATATCTTCAGGTCTTCGACACACCCTTTGCGTGATACTGCGTATCAGCTGAACACTCAGGCATTTGACTTCGAAACTTGAAGGCATACTCTCTGATACGTCGTTTTTATCTTCAAGTGGTGGTGCCTTTCGAGGTATGCGCCACTTGGAAGAGTTCCCCCCACGCCTGACGACGCGGCCAGGCACCAGGAGTTCATGTGACCAGCACATCGCAGACACCAGGATCCGGAGCCCGCGCGGCCCATCCGGAACACCTCGGCCACGTCATCTTCATTACGGCAGCCGCTGCGATGGGCGGCTTTCTCTTCGGCTACGACAGCGCCGTGATCAACGGCGCTGTCGAGGCGATCCGGGACCGCTACGGCATCGGCTCCGGAACGCTGGCCCAAGTGATCGCCATCGCCCTGATCGGCTGCGCCATCGGCGCCGCCACGGCGGGCCGTATCGCCGACCGGATCGGCCGCATCCGCTGCATGCGGATCGCCGCGGGACTCTTCACCATCAGCGCCATCGGCTCCGCGCTCCCGTTCGCCCTCTGGGACCTGGCCTTCTGGCGGATCATCGGCGGCTTCGCGATCGGCATGGCCTCGGTGATCGGCCCGGCCTATATCGCCGAGGTCTCGCCCGCCGCCTACCGTGGCCGGCTCGGCTCCTTCCAGCAGGCCGCGATCGTCATCGGGATCGCCATCTCGCAGCTGGTGAACTTCGGCATCCTGCAGCTCGCCGACGGCAAGCAGCGCGGAACGATCGGTGGCCTCGAGGCCTGGCAGTGGATGCTCGGCGTCATGGTCGTACCGGCGCTCCTCTACGGCCTGCTGTCGTTCGCGATCCCCGAGTCGCCGCGCTACCTGATCTCCGTCGGAAAGAACGAGAGGGCCAAGGAGATTCTCTCCGAGGTCGAGGGCAAGGAAGTCGACCTCGACGCCCGCGTGGCCGAGATCCAGGCAGCCATGCACCGCGAGCACAAGTCCACCTTCAAGGACCTGCTCGGCAGCCGCTTCGGCTTCCTGCCGATCGTCTGGGTCGGCATCGGTCTCTCGGTGTTCCAGCAACTCGTCGGCATCAACGTGGCGTTCTACTACTCGGCAACGCTGTGGCAGTCCGTCGGTATCGACCCGACCACCTCGTTCTTCTGGTCGTTCACCACATCGATCGTCAACATCATCGGTACGGTGATCGCGATGGTCCTCGTCGACCGAGTGGGCCGCAAACCGCTCGCGCTCGCGGGCTCCACCGGCATGGCGATCGCACTGGCCTGTGAGGCCTGGGCCTTCTCCGCCGAGCTGGTCAACGGCAAACTCCCCACCACTCAGGGTGTTGTCGCCCTCGTCGCGGCCCATGTCTTCGTGCTCTTCTTCGCCTTGTCATGGGGTGTGGTGGTCTGGGTCTTCCTCGGTGAAATGTTCCCGAACAAGATCCGCGCCGCCGCGCTCGGTGTCGCCGCGTCCGCTCAGTGGATCGCCAACTGGGCGATCACCGCGAGCTTCCCGAGCCTGGCCGACTGGAACCTGTCGGGCACCTACATCATCTACACCTGCTTCGCCGTGCTCTCGATCCCCTTCGTGCTCAAATTCGTGAAGGAGACCAAGGGCAAAGCGTTGGAGGAGATGGGCTGATCCCCGCTGCCCCTCTGGACGATCACGCGTCCCCGGCCCGCGCCCGCGGGCCGGGGACGCGTGATCGTCCCTGCGTACGTCAGCCGGTGATCGCCTCGCAGAACAGCCGCAGGCTGCGCCACCCCTCCTCGACCGGCATTCCGCCGCACAGCGGATGCAGCACCAGGCTGTCGGCGTCCAGTGCGGCCAGCTGCTCCGGGGTGACGATCCGGTAGGTCCCTTCGTCCCGCAGTTCCGCCACCGTCGTGGCCGCCGAGTGCACGGCCGACCGGATGTCCTTCGACTGCCAGGAGGCGTAGGTCCGCGCCTCGTGCAGGAAGTGCTCGCCGTACCGGTCCCACGTCCGCGCCGGATCCTCCGACACATGCAGCAACGGCGTCTGCGCCGCCGGCATCATGCAGAAGCCCTCCGTCCCGTGCTCCGCGCGCCGCTCGTGGTAGTACGCCTCGAGTTCCGGCAGATGCGCGCTCGGGAAGAACGGCAGCCCCAGCCGGGCCGCCCGCCGCGCCGCCGCCCGCGAGCTGCCGCCGACCAGCAGCAGCGGATGCGGCTGGGTGTACGGGCGTGGGGTGACCCGGACGGTACGGCCGCGGTACGGGAACGGCTCACCGGTCCACGCCTGTAACAGGGTCTCCAGCAGCTCGTCCTGGAGCCGGCCGCGCCTGCCCCATTCGACGCCCGCCTGTTCGTACTCCTCGGGCCGGTAGCCGATACCCGCGACCGTGACCAGCCGGCCCGCGCTCAGCAGGTCGAGGACCGCGATGTCCTCGGCCAGCCGCAGTGGATCGTGCAACGGCCCGAGGACCGCCGAGACCGTGACTGCGATCCGGCGGGTGGCGCCGAAGACCGACCCGGCGAAGACGAAGGGGGAGGGCAGCCAGGAATTGGCCGCGCCGTGGTGTTCCTCGGTCTGCACGGTGTCCACGCCGTGCGCGTCTGCGTACGCGGCCATCTCGAGCGCCGCGCGGTAGCGGTCCGACAGGGACGCGGGGGTGGCATCGGGATCGACGAGATTGAACCGGACCACTGTGAAGGCCATGACGCGTGTCCCCTTCGCCGGGCGGGTTTGGCGAGGCGGGACAGTAGCTGACGCAGCGTCAGAAGTGTAGGGGAGTTGTCGTCCTTGTGCCCGGCGGGCCGCGGCGCGGCAGCAGTGCGCACAGTCCCCCGGAGGCGGCGATCGTGGCTCTCCGGCCCAGACCGTTGCGTCCGATCCGGGTGGCGGCCAGTGGGTCGGCCGGAGAGCCACGTCACACCCGTGGACAGCAGTCCTACCGTCAGCCCCGCACCCCATGCCCCGACAGCGGGCACGGCGAAGCCGCCGGTGTACCAGTAGGTGTCCGCGGGGCCGGTGTCCAGCGGCGTCGCCGCATCGTGCGTACGCCCCCACATCTGATCCACTCCGAATACGCCGATCCACGCCGAGAACATCACAACGAGCACGGTCGGAAAGGCGAAGAACGAATTCAGGAAACTCGTCGCCACCGTCATCAGCAGACTCCCCGGAAGGAGACTGATCGCGGCATTCACGCCGATCGCTCAGGTGCGAGGGAGCGCGAATCCCGGTGCCTGTGCGGTGAAACCGGCCGAATGTATAGCGCATTGATCAGCGCGATTCCGACCGCGGCAGTCGGCAGCTACGGCAGGGCGCCGATGAAGGCGACCGGGTCATTGCTGACCGCCAGGCCTGGGGCCCCACCGCCATCACCGCGCCCACCACCAGCGGCAGAACGACGAGCACCGCACCGCCCACCGTCGCCCCGACCAGCTACCAGCGACCAGCGACCGGCCCGACGCGGTCTGCGGCAGACAGCGCGTGAAGTCCGGAGCGGTCGGTGCCCGGCTTGGCGGCGGCCCAGGCGGGGAAGAAGGTGCGGATCCGGCCGGTGCGCTCGCCGTCGGGGACGGGGTCCAGGCCGCGGGTCTCCACGAGCAAGATCGTCCCTTTACCGCCAAAAGGGCCATAACGGCCTTTCGCATCCCGGAGTGGTCCTCCGGGGCCGCCACTGACGGGCATGTGACTGATACTGGGTGGGTTATGGAATTCGTCATCCTTGCTGTAGTCATCGCCGCCCTGGTCGTGGCCGGCCTGATCAGCGGGCTCGTGGTCAGCGGCCGCAAGAAGAAGCAGCTGCCCCCGGCACCGTCGAGCACGCCGACCCTCACTCCCGCCGAACCCCATGTCGGCGAGGAAGCCGAGACACCGCGCGAGGAACCGCGCCGCACCATCGAGGAGGCTGGTCCCGCCGGCGCCGAGGCTCCCGCCGAGGAAGCTCCGGCAGTCGCCGAACCGGCGGCGCCCGCAGCCCCCGCGCTGGAGATCCCGGAGCCCACCGCAGGCCGTCTCGTACGGCTGCGCGCCCGGCTCGCCCGTTCGCAGAGCACCCTTGGCAAGGGACTGCTCACGCTTCTGTCCCGCGACAACCTTGACGAGGACACCTGGGAGGAGATCGAGGACACCCTCCTCACCGCCGATGTCGGCGTCGCCCCCACCCAGGAGCTGGTGGAGCGGCTCCGGGAGCGCGTCCGCGTCCTCGGTACCCGTACCCCCGAGGGGCTGCGCGGCCTGCTGCGCGAGGAGCTCCTGGCACTGCTCGGCACCGACTTCGACCGTGCGGTCAAGACGGAGAGCGGTGTCGACACGCCCGGCGTCGTGATGGTCGTCGGCGTCAACGGCACCGGCAAGACCACCACCACGGGCAAGCTGGCCCGGGTCCTCGTCGCCGACGGCCGCAGCGTGGTGCTCGGCGCGGCCGACACCTTCCGTGCCGCCGCCGCCGACCAGCTCCAGACCTGGGGCGAGCGCGTCGGCGCCCGGACCGTGCGCGGACCCGAGGGCGGCGACCCGGCGTCGATCGCCTTCGACGCGGTGAAGGAGGGTATCGCCGAGGGGGCCGATGTCGTCCTCATCGACACCGCCGGCCGGCTGCACACCAAGACCGGGCTCATGGATGAGCTCGGCAAGGTCAAGCGCGTCGTCGAGAAACACGGCCCGCTCGACGAGATCCTGCTCGTCCTCGACGCCACGACCGGGCAGAACGGCCTGGTTCAGGCACGGGTATTCGCCGAGGTCGTCGACATCACCGGCATTGTTCTCACCAAGTTGGACGGCACCGCCAAGGGTGGCATCGTCATCGCCGTCCAGCGCGAACTGGGCGTACCGGTGAAGCTCGTGGGTCTCGGCGAGGGACCGGACGATCTGGCTCCGTTCGAGCCGGAGGCGTTCGTCGACGCACTGATCGGCGACTGACGGGCCGACTGCGGCTCCTCCGCCCCCGAACGCCGGGCGGGCTCGACAGCGAGCCCGCCCGGCGTCGCGTTCCTGCCGCCCTTGCGAGCGCACGCACCGGACGCCGCCTGGCCCGCCCTACGGGCGGACGACGCTACTTTCGAAACACGCCCTCGGAGCGATGGCAGATGTACGCCAGAGTGCCCAGCAGCAGCCGCGCCTGCGGCGGCGTGGCCGCCGTGTCCAGGACCGGCGGACGCAGCCAGCGGACCGGCCCGAGACCGCCTTCGTCCGACGGCGGTGCGGTGATGTGGCAGCCGTGCCCCAGCGCCCGCAGATCCAGATCCGCGTCGTCCCAGCCCATCCGGTACAGCAGCTGCGGAAGTTCGGCGGCGGCGCCCGGCGCAACGAAGAACTGCGCCCTCCTGGACGGCGTCATGGCCACCGGGCCGAGCGGCAGGCCCATCCGTTCCAGTCGCACCAGAGCCCGCCGCCCGGCCTGTTCGGCGACGTCGAGCACGTCGAACGTGCGCCCCACCGGCAGCAGCATCGAAGCGCCTGGCACCTCCGCCCATGCGCGTGTCGCCATGTCCAGTGTGGCGCCCGCCGGTACCTCGTCGGCGAACTCCAGCGGATGAGCGCCGGGGGAGGGGCAGGCGGTGTCCCCGCAGGAGCACCTCCCGGCCGCGGCCCGCGCCCCCGGCGCGACGGCCCAGCCCCACAGTCCTGTGTACTCGGCCACCGCGGTGCACTCGGCCGCACGGCCTCGGCGCCGTGAGCCGGATCGCATCTCCCGGATGCCGCCGATCGTGAAGCCCATACCCCCTCCAACGGGTCCGGCTCGCCGGTGGTTACGACGCGGAGAATCGTTGTGACACTCCGTCGCCCCGCCGATCCGGCAGCGCCCGGATGGTGCCCGGGGTCGTGCCACACGAGCCACGCGCCCCTGCGCGCATCACTGCGTCGGCTGCTGATCGTCGTCTGTCAAGTGAATCGCGCCGGGCGGCAGGCGCGTTCATTCGAAGGGGTGGCGAATGGTGGCGTTTCTGTGAATGCCGTCGCGGGTCGGTGATCGTAGGATTACCGTCGGTACACGAACCATGGAAGGAGGAGGTATGTGCGCCTGTGGGTATGCCGGAGGCAACCCGATTTCCTGTTCGATGGTGCACAACCTCCGTACGGACGGCTTCGGCTCACGGGATTCTGATGAGTGGTTCGCGCGACAGTATTCAGCGGGATGGGGGCGTTCCAGTGAGTGGCAGCGGCGCAGGCGATTCGAATGCCGGTAAGCGCCCGAACGGGCAATTGGGATCATGGTTCGTGCGCAGCGGCTGGTCGAAGGGCGAGCTGGCACGGCAGGTGAACCGCAGGGCGCGCCAAATGGGCGCCCACCACATCAGCACCGACACCTCCCGGGTGCGGCGCTGGCTCGACGGCGAGCAGCCGCGCGAACCGATCCCGCGCATCCTCTCCGAGCTCTTCTCCGAGCGCTTCGGCACTGTCGTCGCCGTAGAGGACATCGGGCTGCGCTCCGCCCATCAGTCACCGTCGGTGTCCGGCGTCGACCTGCCCTGGGCGGGCCCGCAGACCATCGCCCTGCTCAGCGAGTTCTCCCGCAGTGACCTGATGCTCGCCCGCCGCGGCTTCCTCGGCACCTCGCTCACCCTTGCCGCGGGCCCGACCCTCGTCGAACCCATGCAGCGCTGGCTGGTGCCGGTCGCCGCAGCGGCACCCGCGGAGCCCGAGTTGCCGGCCGCCGCCCGGCGCCCCTCCCGGCTCTCCGGCCCCGAGCTCGACCTGCTGGAATCCACCACCGTGATGTTCCGCCGGTGGGACGCGCAGTGCGGCGGCGGACTGCGACGCAAGGCCGTCGTGGGGCAGCTGCACGAGGTCACCGACCTGTTGCAGGAACCGCAGCCCGCGGCCACCGCCAAGCGGCTCTTCCGGTGTGCGGCCGAACTCGCCGAGCTGGCGGGCTGGATGAGTTACGACGTCGGTCTCCAGCCCACGGCCCAGAAGTACTTCGTCCTCGCGCTGCACGCCGCGAAGGAGGCCGGCGACAAGCCGCTGGGCAGTTATGTCCTGTCCAGCATGAGCCGCCAGATGATCCACCTCGGACGGCCCGACGACGCCCTCGAACTCATCCATCTCGCCCAGTACGGCAGCCGGGACTGCGCCACCCCGCGCACCCAGGCCATGCTGTATGCGATGGAGGCCCGCGCATACGCCAACATGGGCCAGCCCAGTAAATGCAAGCGAGCCGTCCGAATGGCCGAGGACACGTTCCTCGACGCCGGGATCGACGGCGAGCCGGAACCCGACTGGATCCGCTTCTTCTCCGAGGCCGAACTCAACGGCGAGAACTCCCACTCGTACCGTGACCTGGCCTATGTGGCCGGCCGCAGCCCCACGTACGCCTCGCTCGCCGAGCCGATCATGAAGAAGGCCGTCGATCGCTTCGGCGAGGACGACGAGCACCAGCGGTCGTACGCGCTGAACCTGATCGGCCTCGCCACCGTCCATCTCCTCAAGCGCGAACCCGAACAGTCCACGGTGCTTGCCGAGCGGGCCCTGCGGGTCGCCAAGAAGGTCCGCTCCGAGCGCGTCAGCACGCGGCTGCGCAAGACCGTCGACACCGCCGCCAGGGACTTCGGCGACATTCCCGCGGTCGCCCAGCTCACCGATGTCCTCACCGAGCAGCTGCCCGAGACCGCCGAAGCGGTCTGACCGGGCACCCCTTACTCCGGCCACGCCGACCACCCCGCACAGACCGACTTCGGCTCCCCCTTGCCAGGTCAGCGGGTGATCGGCGTGGCCGGTTCGCGTTCCCGTTCCCGTACTTCAGAGTTGTCACCGCACCGTATGCGGCCACGGCCGCAGGGTAGGTCCGGCCCCGGATACGCCACGTGCGGTTCATGAGGACGTAACACGCCCCACCCCTTCGTCACTGCGGCGAAACACCGTGCGGCATCGGCGGAAACCGCGCTGGGCGAATCTCATGGCGCATAAGACCGACCGGCACCTTTTCCACAGTGGTCCCGCACGTGGTCCCGCAGGTTTCGCCCCACGCGGCCGCACCGACGACGAGGAGACGCCGATGCCTCCAGGCATCACGACGCTTGCCGCAGACGCCCCGACGCTGTCTGCCGCCAACACCGGGTTCATGCTCATCTGCTCGGCTCTGGTGATGATCATGACCCCGGCCCTCGCCTTCTTCTACGGAGGCATGGTCCGCGTCAAGAGCACCCTCAACATGCTGATGATGAGCTTCATCAGCCTCGGGATCGTGACGATCCTGTGGGTGCTCTACGGATTCAGCCTCGCCTTCGGTACCGACAACGGCTCGTTCATCGGCTGGAGCTCGGACTTCGCCGGCCTGAGCGGGATCGGCATCACACAGCTCTGGGACGGCCACACCATTCCGGTCTATGCGTTCGCCGTCTTCCAGCTGATGTTCGCCGTCATCACCCCGGCCCTGATCAGCGGCGCTCTCGCCGACCGCGTCAAGTTCACCTCCTGGTCGCTGTTCGTCGCCCTGTGGGTGACCGTCGTCTACTTCCCGGTCGCGCACTGGGTGTGGGGCGCGGGCGGCTGGCTCTTCGAGTTCGGCGTCATCGACTTCGCCGGTGGTACGGCCGTCCACATCAACGCCGGTGCGGCAGCCCTCGGCGTGATCCTCGTCATCGGCAAGCGCGTCGGCTTCAAGAAGGACCCGATGCGGCCGCACAGCCTGCCGCTCGTCATGCTCGGCGCCGGTCTGCTGTGGTTCGGCTGGTTCGGCTTCAACGCCGGCTCGTGGCTCGGCAACGACGACGGCGTCGGCGCGGTCATGTTCCTCAACACGCAGGTCGCCACGGCCGCCGCGATGCTCGCCTGGCTCGGCTACGAGAAGATCCGCCACGGCTCCTTCACCACCCTCGGTGCCGCCTCCGGCGCGGTCGCCGGACTCGTCGCCATCACCCCGTCCGGCGGTGCGGTCAGCCCGCTCGGCGCCATCGCCGTCGGTGCGATCGCCGGTGTCCTCTGCGCCATGGCGGTCGGCCTCAAGTACAAGTTCGGCTACGACGACTCCCTGGACGTCGTCGGCGTCCACCTCGTCGGCGGTGTCGCGGGCTCGCTCCTCATCGGCTTCTTCGCCACCGGCGGTGTCCAGTCCGACGCCAAGGGCCTCTTCTACGGCGGTGGCCTCGACCAGCTCGGCAAGCAGGCCGTCGGAGTCTTCGCGGTCCTCGCGTACTCTCTGGTCGTCTCCGCGGTCCTCGCCCTCCTCCTCGACCGGACGATCGGCATGCGGGTCGACGAGGACAGCGAGATCTCCGGCATCGACCAGATCGAACACGCCGAGACCGCGTACGACTTCAGCGGCGCCGGTGGCGGTGCGGCCCCGCGTACGGCCTCCACACCGGCACCGGAGAGCACGGCAGCAGCGCAGACCAAGAAGGTGGACGCATGAAGCTCATCACGGCAGTCGTGAAGCCGCACCGGCTCGACGAGATCAAGGAGGCCCTCCAGTCCTTCGGCATCCAGGGCCTCACGGTCACGGAGGCCAGCGGATACGGGCGCCAGCGCGGCCACACCGAGGTCTACCGGGGCGCCGAGTACACCGTCGACCTCGTCCCCAAGATCCGTATCGAGGTCCTCGTCGAGGACGAGGACGCCGAACAGCTCATCGACGTCGTGGTCGAGGCCGCCCGAACCGGCAAGATCGGAGACGGCAAGGTCTGGAGCGTTCCCGTCGAGACAGCCGTACGGGTCCGCACCGGCGAACGCGGCCCGGACGCACTCTGACCGACGGCCTCGCACACGGAAAGGCAGCTGGGTGACGAGCACCGAAGTGACCACCGAATCCGAAGACTCGGGACCCAGCGGCTACGCGGCGGCCCGACTGCGCCTCCTCCAGGAGAAGGCGCGGTCCGGGCCGCCACGCCGTGCGGCCCTCGCCTCACTCACCGACGACTGGCTGACCGCCCTGTTCGCCACCGCCACCGAACAGACCGGCGTCCGCGGCGCCGCCCTTGTCGCCGTCGGCGGCTACGGCCGCGGCGAACTCTCCCCGCGCAGCGACCTCGACCTCGTGCTCCTGCACGACGGCAGAGCCGACGCCGGAGCCATCGCCTCCCTCGCCGACCGCATCTGGTACCCCGTCTGGGACCTCGGCCTCGCCCTCGACCACTCCGTACGGACCCCCGGCGAAGCCCGGAAGACGGCCGCCGACGACCTCAAGGTGCAGCTCGGACTGCTCGACGCCCGGCCCGTCGCCGGAGACCTCGGCCTGGTCGCCGCGATGCGCACCGCAGTCCTCGCCGACTGGCGGAACCAGGCTCCCAAACGGCTTCCCGCCCTCGACGAACTCTGCCGCGAACGCGCCGAGCGCCAGGGCGAGCTCCAGTTCCTCCTCGAACCCGACCTGAAAGAGGCCCGCGGCGGCCTGCGCGACGCCACCGCCCTGCGCGCGGTTGCCGCCTCCTGGGTCGCCGACGCCCCCCGCGAAGGCCTCACCGAGGCCCGCCGCATCCTCCTCGACGCCCGCGACGCCCTGCACCTGACCACGGGCCGCGCCACCGACCGCCTCGCCCTCCAGGAACAGGACCAGGTCGCCACCGCCCTCGGCCTCCTCGACGCCGACGCACTGCTGCGCCAGGTGTACGAGGCCGCGCGCACCGTCTCGTACGCCACCGACGTCACCTGGCGCGAGGTCAACCGCGTCCTGCGCGCCCGGTCCGTACGCCCCCGGCTGCGCGCCATGCTGGGCGGCAGGACCGCCGCCACCGAACGCACCCCACTCGCCGAAGGCGTCGTCGAGGCCGACGGCGAGGTCGTCCTCGCCCGCACCGCCCGCCCCGAACGCGACGCCGTGCTGGTCCTGCGCGCCGCCGCCGCAGCCGCCCAGTCCGAACTGCCGATCTCCCGCCACGTCGTGCGCCGCCTCGCCGTCGCCGCCCGCCCGCTGCCCGTGCCCTGGCCCGCCGAGGCCCGTGAGGAACTCGTCACCCTGCTCGGCGCGGGCGAGGCCACCATCCCCGTCTGGGAGGCCCTCGAAGCGGAAGGGCTGATCACCCGGCTGCTGCCCGACTGGGAACGCGTCCACTGCCGCCCGCAGCGCAACCCCGTCCACACCTGGACCGTCGACCGTCACCTCGTCGAAGCGGCCGTCCGCGCCTCCTCGCTCACCCGCCGCGTCGGCCGCCCCGACCTCCTGCTCGTCGCCGCCCTGCTCCACGACATCGGCAAGGGCTGGCCGGGCGACCACTCCGCCGCCGGGGAGGTCATCGCCCGCGACGTCGCCACCCGGATCGGCTTCGACCAGCACGACGTGGGCGTCGTCGCCACCCTCGTACGCCATCATCTGCTGCTCGTCGAGACCGCCACCCGCCGCGACCTCGACGACCCGGCCACCGTCCGCTCCGTCGCCACCGCCGTCGGCAGCGCGTCCACGCTGGAACTCCTGCACGCCCTCACCGAGGCCGACGCGCTCGCCACCGGGCCCGCCGCCTGGTCCACCTGGCGCGCCTCCCTTGTCGCCGACCTCGTCACACGTGTCGCCGCGGTCCTCGCCGGCGAGGCAACCGCCGATCCGGAACCCGCCGCACCCAGTGCCGAACAGGAACGGCTCGCCATGGAAGCGCTGCGCACCGGCGAACCCGTCCTCGCCCTGCACACCCAGGCCGAGACCCCGTCCGAGGACGGCGAACCGGAACCCATCGGCGTCGAACTCCTCATCGCCCTTCCCGACCGCCCGGGCGTCCTGCCCGCCGCCGCCGGAGTCCTCGCCCTGCACCGTCTGACCGTCCGCGCGGCCGACCTGCGCGCCGTCGAACTCCCTACCGAGCTCGGCGAGTGCGCCGACGTGCTGGTGCTCAGCTGGCGAGTGGCGGCGGAGTACGGCTCCCTGCCGCAGGCAGCCCGGCTCCGCGCCGATCTCGTACGCGCCCTGGACGGTTCCCTCGACATCCGCGCCCGCCTCGCCGAACGCGAAGCCGCCTACCCGCGGCGCCGCGGGGTGAAGGCACCACCACCGCGGGTGACGGTCGCGGCGGCGGGCTCTCGGCTGGCGACCGTGATCGAGGTACGCGCCCAGGACGCCCCCGGGCTGCTGCACCGGATCGGGCGGGCGCTGGAACAGAGCGCGGTGCGGGTGCGCAGCGCCCACGTGTCGACGCTCGGCGCCAACGCGGTGGATGCCTTCTACGTCACAGGGACGGACGGGGAGCCGCTGTCCGACGCGCGCGCAACAGAGCTGGCCCGAGAGGTCGAGCGGGCCCTGGGCTGACTCCCGAGCGCTCCGCGGAAGGGCCCTCGTCCGTCACGAGAACCGGGCAAGGGCTTTGCGTTTCCCGGCGTCCGGATACCCTGGGGGACGACTGACCTGCACCCGACCCCGACCCCGAGGACCGACGAGCGCCGTGTTCGATACTCTCTCCGACCGCCTTAGCGCGACTTTCAAGAACCTCAGGGGCAAGGGCCGCTTGTCCGAGGCGGACATCGACGCCACGGCCCGCGAGATCCGTATCGCCCTGCTCGAGGCGGATGTCGCGCTGCCCGTCGTGCGCGCTTTCATCGCCAACGTCAAGGAGCGGGCGCGCGGCGTCGAGGTCTCCCAGGCGCTGAACCCCGCCCAGCAGGTCGTCAAGATCGTCAACGAGGAGCTTGTCGGCATCCTCGGTGGCGAGACCCGGCGGCTGCGGTTCGCCAAGAACCCGCCCACCGTGATCATGCTCGCGGGTCTGCAGGGTGCCGGTAAGACCACCCTCGCCGGAAAGCTCGGCCTCTGGCTCAAGGGCCAGGGCCACTCCCCGCTGCTCGTCGCCTGTGACCTCCAGCGCCCCAACGCCGTCAACCAGCTGAGCGTCGTCGCCGACCGCGCAGGCGTGGCGGTCTATGCCCCGCAGCCGGGCAACGGCGTCGGTGACCCCGTCCAGGTCGCCAAGGACTCCATCGAGCACGCCCGCTCCAAGCAGTACGACGTGGTCGTCGTCGACACCGCCGGCCGCCTCGGTATCGACGAGGAGCTGATGCAGCAGGCCGCGGACATCCGCGATGCCGTCAGCCCCGACGAGATCCTCTTCGTCGTCGACGCGATGATCGGCCAGGACGCGGTCAACACCGCCGAGGCCTTCCGCGACGGCGTCGGCTTCGACGGCGTGGTGCTCTCCAAGCTCGACGGTGACGCTCGCGGTGGTGCGGCCCTGTCGATCGCCCACGTCACGGGCAAGCAGATCATGTTCGCGTCGAACGGTGAGAAGCTCGAGGACTTCGACGCCTTCCACCCCGACCGCATGGCGTCCCGCATCCTCGACATGGGTGACCTGCTCACCCTGATCGAGCAGGCGGAGAAGACCTTCAGCCAGGAAGAGGCCGCCAAAATGGCCTCCAAGCTGGCGTCCAGCAAGGGCAAGGACTTCACGCTCGACGACTTCCTGGCCCAGATGGAGCAGGTCAGGAAGATGGGCTCCATCTCCAAGCTGCTCGGCATGCTGCCCGGCATGGGGCAGATCAAGGACCAGATCAACAACATCGACGAGCGCGACGTGGACCGTACCGCCGCGATCATCAAGTCGATGACGCCGCACGAGCGCCAGGAACCGACGATCATCAACGGCTCGCGCCGGGCCCGTATCGCCAAGGGCTCCGGTGTCGAGGTGTCCGCCGTGAAGAACCTGGTGGAGCGGTTCTTCGAGGCGCGCAAGATGATGTCGAAGATGGCGCAGGGCGGCGGCATGCCCGGCATGCCGGGGATGCCCGGCATGGGTGGCGGCGCGGGCCGGCAGAAGAAGCAGGTCAAGCAGGCCAAGGGCAAGCGCAAGAGCGGCAACCCGATGAAGCGGAAGGCCGAGGAGCAGGCCGCGGCCGCCCGTCGCGAGCAGGCGGCGGCGCAGGGTGGCGCGTTCGGTCTTCCGGCGCAGGAGGACCAGAAGTTCGAGCTTCCCGACGCGTTCAAGAAGTTCACGGGCTGACACCCGACGCTCTCAGGGGCACACGGATAAGAGGCACGCGACGCCGCCCCACCTATGTGAGCGGCCTCTCAGGGGCATTCGCCATGGGCGGGTGCCCCTTACCGGTGTCACCCGGCTGCGCGCCCGGATCGCGTCGGCATCCCTCCACGGGCCCAGTGGACAGCTTCTCCGAGGGCTTTGATCGTATTTCTCCTTTAATGTCAGCTCAACGGCTGTCGGCAGAGGAGCGCGCGTGACCAATCCCGTACCGCCACGCGATCGGACCGACCAGCCGTGGCGGTCCGAAGGTGCCCCACCGCCCGCGCCGCAGGGCCGGAAGATGCCGGGCGGCTGGGGCCGACTGCTGCTGACCGCGCTGGCCGTCTATCTGATCGCCAACCTGGTGCTGTCCTTCTTCAACGGCACGAACGAGCCGACCATCGCGTACACGGAGTTCAGCAAGCAGGTCACGGCGGGCAACGTCTCCAAGATCTACTCCAAGGGCGATTCCATCCAGGGGCAGCTCAGGAAGGAGGCGAAGGTCCCCGGCACCGACCGGACGTACTCGAAATTCGTCACCCAGCGACCCGCGTTCGCCGCCGACAACCTCTGGGCCGAGCTGGTCAAGGAGGACGTCACCGTCACCGCCGAGCCGGTCGTCAAGGAACGCAGTTTCCTCGCCAACCTGCTGATCTCGCTGGCGCCGATGCTGGTGCTCGTCCTGCTCTGGGTGCTCATCGCCCGGCGGATGTCCCGCGGCATGGGTGGCGGGATGGGCGGCTTCGGCCGCAAGGCCCCGCCCAAACCGGTCGAACTGGAGGCGGGCAAGCGCACCACCTTCGAGGATGTGGCCGGCATCGATGAGGTCGAGGGCGAACTCAGCGACGTCGTCGACTTCCTGAAGAACCCGCAGCAGTACCGGCGGATGGGCGCCCGGATGCCTGGGGGAGTGCTGCTCGCGGGTCCGCCCGGCACCGGCAAGACCCTCCTGGCGCGGGCCGTCGCCGGCGAGGCGGGCGTGGCGTTCTTCTCCGCCTCCGCCTCCGAGTTCATCGAGATGATCGTCGGCGTCGGCGCCGGCCGGGTACGGGAACTGTTCGCCGAGGCCCGCAAGGTCGCCCCCGCCATCGTCTTCATCGACGAGATCGACACCATCGGCCGGGCCCGCGCCGGCGGCTCCGGCATGGGCGGTCATGACGAGCGCGAACAGACGCTGAACCAGATCCTCACCGAGATGGACGGCTTCTCCGGATCGGAAGGCGTCGTCGTCCTCGCCGCGACCAACCGCGCCGACGTCCTCGACCCCGCCCTCACCCGGCCCGGCCGCTTCGACCGGATCGTCCAGGTGAGTCCTCCCGACCGGAGCGGCCGGGAGGCCATCCTGAAGATCCACACCCGGCAGATCCCGCTCTCCGACGACGTGAGTCTCGCCCAGGTGGCGCGGACCACCCCCGGCATGACCGGTGCCGACCTCGCCAACCTCGCCAACGAAGCCGCGCTTCTCGCCGTCAAGCGCAAGCAGTCCGAGGTCAGCCAGACCGACCTGTCGGACGCCCTGGAGAAGGTCCAGCTCGGAGCCGAACGACCGCTCGTCATGCCGGTGGAGGAGCGGCGCAGGACGGCGTACCACGAGAGCGGCCACGCTCTGCTCGGCATGGTCCAGCCGGGCGCCGACCCTGTGCGCAAGGTGACCATCGTGCCGCGCGGCCGGGCCCTCGGCGTCACTCTCTCGACGCCGGACGCCGACAGGTACGCGTACACCGAACCGTATCTGCGCGGCCGCATCATCGGCGCCCTCGGCGGCATGGCCGCGGAACAGGTGGTCTACGGAGTGGTCACCACGGGCTCGGAGAGCGACCTGGAACAGGTCACCAGTCTGGCGCGCGGAATGGTCGGACGCTGGGGGATGAGCAGCAAGGTCGGCAGGCTGACGGCGATCCCCGGAGACGTCCAGCAGGCGTACGGACTCTCGGCGGCGCCGGCCACGCTGGACGCCGTGGACGACGAGATGCGGCGGATCGTCGACGAGTGCTACATCGAGGCGCAGCGGCTGCTGCGCGAGCACCGGGAGAAGCTGGACGCGCTGGCGTCGGCGCTGCTGCAGAACGAGACGTTGGACGAGGAGGCGGCCTACCGGGCAGCCGGTGTCCCGCGCCTGGCCAAGTAGGACCGCCCCGTCGCGTTGGCACCTGCTTCAGGAGGTGCAGACGAGATAGCGGAACACATTCGGCATCCACACCGTGCCGTCCTGGCGCCGGTGCGGGTGCAGTGCCTCCGCGACTTCCTTCTCCACCTGGGAGCGGTCCGTCGCCCGCACCGCCGCATCGAACAGCCGTGTCGACAGCAGCCCGCGCACCGCGCTGTCCAGGTCCGCGTAGCCGAACGGGCACGCCACCCGCCCCGAGCCGTTCGGATTCAGTCCGGCCCGGAACGCCACGTCCTCGAGATCGTCCCTGCGCGCCGGGCGCCAGCCGCCCGCGCGGGGCGCCCGCGCCCCGTCGGTGAGCCGGGCCGCCACCCGGAGCACCGCCGCGGTCGCGCACCGCTCGGGGGGACCCCAGCCGGCCAGCACCACCGAACTGCCCCGGGCGAGCAGCGGCAGGGCGGACTCCAGGGCGGGCAGCAGCCCTTCGGAGTCGCCCGCCGAGCAGCCGATCGGGGTGAACGCGGTGAGCAGGTTGTACGGGACACCGTCGGCCGGTGCGGCGGCGGACGGATCGCCGGCGAAGAGCTGGGGCAGCCGGGCCGGGGCCGGATCGGGACCGCCGTCCCACGCCGCTTCTGGCAGGAGCCGTTCGCGGGCCAGGTCAAGGCGTTCACGGTCGGTGTCGACGCCGGTGACGCGAGCCCCGCGGGCGGCCGCGATCAGCAGCGCGAGCCCGGAGCCGCAGCCGAGGGAGAGCATCCGTGTACCGGCTCCGACTTCGAGCCGGTCGTACACCGCTTGGTACAGCGGCGCGAGCATCCGCTCCTGGATCTCGGCCCAGTCACGAGCACGGGTTGCGGGGTCCACCGGGGCGGACGGATCCGTCTGCCCGTGGTGCCGGACGAGCGTTGGTGTCATGGAAAGCGCCCCAATCCGCCGAGAGGTAGGTCGTTCCCGAGTGATGGACGGCCCCCGTGTGTGCGTGCCCCCACTCCCCCCGTATGTCAGAGAACTGCGCATCCGCGGCCGCGTCCAGAGGGCGGAGGGCAATGGTTGTGCGCCTCGGTGGTGCGCCCCCGCAGACAGTCGGCCGTGACCGGTCCCGTCACTCCGTGGGAAAGGCGATGTCGCCGTACGATGCGCGCCATGGCAAAGGCACCCGTTCTCACACCCCAGGCCGAGGACTTTCCCCGCTGGTACCAGGATCTGATCAACAAAGCCGAACTCGCGGACAACGGCCCGGTGCGCGGCACCATGGTCATCCGACCGTACGGATACGGCCTGTGGGAGCGGATGCAGCAGGAGCTGGATATCCGTATCAAGCACGCGGGCGCCCAGAACGCCTACTTCCCGCTCTTCATCCCCCAGTCTTACCTGACACGCGAGGCCGAGCACGTCGAGGGCTTCGAACCCGAGCTGGCCATCGTCACCCACGGCGGCGGGAAGGACCTCGAAGAGCCCGTGGTGGTGCGGCCGACGTCCGAAACGATCATCAACGAGTACTTCTCGAAATGGGTGCAGAGCTACCGGGATCTGCCCCTGTTGATCAACCAGTGGGCGAACGTCGTCCGCTGGGAGATGCGCCCGCGGGTCTTTCTCCGTACGACCGAATTCCTCTGGCAGGAGGGCCACACGGCCCACGCGACCTACGAGGACGCCCGCGACTACGCCGCGTACATCCACCGGGACGTCTACGCGGACTTCATGACCCAGGTCCTCGGCATCGATGTGGTGCTCGGCCGCAAGCCCCCGAGCGAACGGTTCGCGGGCGCCATCAACACCCTCACGCTCGAATCGATGATGGGCGACGGCAAGGCCCTGCAGATGGGTACGAGCCATGAGCTCGGCACCAACTTCGCCAAGGCGTTCCACACCGAGTACCTGTCCCGGGAGGGCAGGCAGGAGCTGGTCTGGCAGACCTCCTGGGGCTCCTCGACCCGGATGGTCGGCGGTCTGATCATGTCCCACGGTGACGACCGGGGACTCCGCGTCCCGCCGCGGCTCGCCGCCGTGCAGGCGGTCGTCCTCGCGATCAAGGAGGACGACGCGGTGCTGACCGCGGTCCGCGAGATCGGCGACCGGCTGCGGGAGGCCGGGATCAGGGTCCAGATCGACGACCGTACCGACACCCCGTTCGGCCGCCGCGCGGTCGACTGGGAGCTGAAGGGTGTGCCCGTACGGATCGAGATCGGTCCGCGCGACCTGGAGAACGGCACCGCGATGCTGGCCCGCCGTATCCCCGGTGGGAAGGAGCCCGTCGCGATCAAGGCACTGCCGACCCTGCTCCCTGCGGTCCTGGAGGAGGACCAGGCGACGCTGTTGCGCGAGTCCAGGGCCCGCCGCGAGTCCCGCACCAGCGAGGTGTCCACCGTCGACGAGGCCGCGGAGGCGGCGGTCGCGGGCGGCTGGGCGCGTATCGCGTGGGACGTCCTCGGCCCGGCGGGGGAGGCCCGGCTCGCGGAGCACGGGGTGTCGGTACGGTGTCTGGTGGCCGAGGACGGGTCGGTGCCGGAGTCGGACGACGCCCCGGGTACTGTCGCCGTCGTGGCCCGCGCCTACTGACCCCTAGCGCGCTCCCGGAGTCGTCGGAACCCCGGCGCGGAGGCATTGTCTACGTACCGGGGCGTATCCGGCACTACGTACCGCCTTGGTGTGAGCTGTGAGAGTTCTCCACAGATCTGCGCACCCGCCCTCGTCCGGGCGCATCAACGGCAACTGACTGGTACGTGCAAATTATTTGGGATGCCCCGGAATAGGAACACCGGGGCACTCGCGCTCGTTGTCACGACGTGAGCACGACACCACCTGTACTTGCCGCAGAGCTGGCACAGGCGTGGGCCGACATTCAGCGGTACCACCCCGAGCTGCCCGATCTTGCCGCGCCAGAGTCCCTGATCGGAGAGTCCTCGTCCGCCTGTGGCGCCGAGCTCTCCTTCGAGCGACTGCTGCATGAGGCAGTCCATGGAATCGCCGCCGCACGAGGTGTCCGCGACACCTCCCGCGCCGGCCGCTACCACAACCGCAGATTCCTCGCGATCGCCGAGGAGTTGGGCCTCGACCATGCCGAGGAGCCCCACCCCAGCAGTGGCTTCTCGCTGGTCACGCTCAATCCCGAGGCGAAGCGCAGGTACCGCCCGACGATCGAGCGGTTGCAGCGCGCCCTCAAGGCGCACACGGTCGCCACCGCCGCCGACACCAAGCGCTCCTTCCGCGGGCCCGCCGCCCGGCACGGCTCCTCCGGTGGAGGCGTGCGGGTCAAGGCCGTCTGCGACTGCGGACGCAACGTCCGGGTCGTTCCCTCGGTCCTCGCCCAGGCGCCGATCGTCTGCGGTGGCTGCGGGAAGCCGTTCCGTATCCCGGAAGCCGCGGTCGCGGTGGGGTGACCCGACGTGGTGTGGCACAATGGCAAGCTGTACTCGACAGTCGCACAGGACCCCTCTCTCCTCCGGCTGACGCGTCCATCGGGCACCCGAGTACCGCAACCCCACGTGGCATCTTCGTTGTGCCCAACCACGTCATAGACCAGGAGACACCACTCCCGTGGCAGTCAAGATCAAGCTGAAGCGTCTGGGCAAGATCCGTTCGCCTCACTACCGCATCGTCGTCGCCGACTCCCGTACCCGCCGTGACGGCCGGGCCATCGAGGAGATCGGTCTGTACCACCCGGTGCAGAACCCCTCGCGCATCGAGGTCAACTCGGAGCGTGCGCAGTACTGGCTGTCTGTCGGCGCCCAGCCGACCGAGCCGGTTCTCGCGATCCTGAAGCTCACCGGTGACTGGCAGGCCCACAAGGGTCTCCCGGCCCCCGCGCCGCTGCTGCAGCCGGAGCCCAAGGCTGACAAGCGCGCCCTGTTCGAGGCCCTGGCCAAGGACACCGGCGAGGAGTCCAAGGGCGAGGCCATCACGCAGAAGGCAAAGAAGTCCGACAAGAAGGCTGACGAGGCTGCTGACGCTGCCGCGCCCGCCGAGTCGACCGAGGCCTGAGCATGCTCGAGGAGGCTCTCGAGCACCTCGTGAAGGGCATCGTCGACAACCCCGACGATGTGCAGGTCGCCTCGCGCAACCTGCGCCGTGGTCGTGTGCTGGAGGTCCGGGTTCACCCCGATGACCTCGGCAAGGTGATCGGCCGCAACGGCCGCACCGCACGCGCACTGCGAACCGTCGTGGGCGCCATCGGCGGCCGTGGCATCCGCGTCGACCTCGTCGACGTGGACCAGGTTCGCTGACAGAGTTGAACACCGGCACGGGCCGGGGAGGGCCATGCGCCCGCCCCGGCCCGTCGTCGTATGACAGGAGAGACACAAGGTGCAGCTGGTAGTTGCGCGGATCGGCCGCGCCCACGGCATCAAGGGCGAGGTCACCGTCGAGGTACGCACGGACGAGCCGGAACTCAGGCTCGGACCCGGGGCCGTACTCACCACCGACCCGGCCGCGAACGGACCGCTGACGATCGAGACCGGCCGGGTGCACAGCGGCAGGCTGCTGCTGCGTTTCGAGGGCGTGCGCGACCGTACGGCGGCCGAGGCCCTCCGGAACACCCTGCTGATCGCCGATGTCGACCCGGCGGAACTTCCGGAGGACCCCGAGGAGTTCTACGACCACCAGCTCATCGACCTCGATGTGGTCCTCGCCGACGGCACCGAGATCGGCCGGATCACCGAGATCTCGCACCTGCCGTCCCAGGACCTCTTCATCGTGGAGCGCCCGGACGGCAGCGAGGTGATGATCCCGTTCGTCGAGGAGATCGTCACCGAGATCGATCTGGAGGAGCAGCGCGCGGTCATCACCCCGCCGCCCGGCCTGATCGACGGCAGCCAGGCCGTGGTCGCCTCCGCGCGGGACGACGAGGCTGCCCAGCAGGAGAGCGAAGCCTGATGCGGCTCGACGTCGTCACGATCTTCCCCGAGTACCTGGAACCGCTGAACGTCTCGCTCGTCGGCAAGGCCCGCGCCCGCGGCCGCCTCGATGTGCACGTGCACGATCTGCGGGACTGGACGCACGACCGGCACCACACGGTCGACGACACCCCGTACGGCGGCGGTCCCGGCATGGTCATGAAGACCGGTCCGTGGGGCGACGCCCTGGACGAGACCCTGGCGGACGGGTACGAGGCGGGGGCGCACTCCCCGGTGCTCGTGGTGCCCACGCCCAGCGGCCGCCCGTTCACCCAGAAGCTCGCCGTGGAACTCTCCGAGCGGCCGTGGCTGATCTTCACCCCGGCCCGCTACGAGGGCATCGACCGTCGGGTCATGGACGAGTACGCCACCCGGATACCGGTCGTCGAGGTCTCCATCGGTGACTACGTGCTGGCCGGCGGGGAAGCCGCCGTGCTCGTGATCACGGAGGCGGTGGCCCGGCTGCTGCCCGGCGTGCTCGGCAACGCCGAGTCGCACCGCGACGACTCCTTCGCCCCCGGCGCCATGGCCGATCTGCTGGAGGGCCCGGTCTTCACCAAGCCGCCCGAGTGGCGCGGCCGGGGCATTCCGGACGTCCTGCTCAGCGGTCACCACGGGAAGATCGCGCGCTGGCGGCGGGACGAGGCGTTCCGCCGCACCGCGCTCAACCGGCCCGATCTGATCGAGCGCTGCGAGGCAAGCGCCTTCGACAAGAAGGACCGTGAGATCCTCTCCATCCTCGGCTGGTCCCCGGAGCCCGGTGGCCGATTTTGGCGCAGGCCCGAAGCCGTGGAAGAATGAGCCGCTGCTGTGCGTCCGGTGTGCGCCCCTGCCACAGGGGGAACGACGCCCGCCCGACGCGATCAGCACCCCATCTCCTTACGATCTCCCGTCGATGACCTGTGGCATCGGCGAAGAAAGCAGACAACATGGCTTCCCTGCTCGATGGCGTCAACGCCGCTTCCCTGCGTACGGACATCCCGGCGTTCCGTCCCGGTGACACCGTCAACGTCCACGTGCGAGTGATCGAGGGCAACCGCTCCCGTATCCAGCAGTTCAAGGGCGTAGTCATCCGCCGCCAGGGCTCTGGCGTCAGCGAGACCTTCACGGTCCGCAAGGTCTCCTTCAGCGTCGGCGTCGAGCGCACCTTCCCGGTGCACAGCCCGATCTTCGAGAAGATCGAGCTCGTCACCCGCGGTGACGTCCGTCGCGCCAAGCTGTACTACCTCCGTGAGCTGCGCGGCAAGGCCGCGAAGATCAAGGAGAAGCGCGACAACTGAGCCAGTGCCCCTTCCGGCAGGTTTTGCCCCGTCGCAAACACCGCCGGTCACGGCACTAGTGCCCCTCCCGGCAAGCTTTGCCCCGTCGCGCCGCCCAGCACGCCCGCTCGCCGCGTTGGCCAAAAGCCCTGGTAGCTCCGCTACAAGGACTTCCGGCCGCCTTGCGAGCGCACGCGCCGGACGACGCTCCTCACGGGGCAAACATTGCCGGTCACGGCACTAGCTCCCAGCTCCACGGTTCGGCCGGATAAGCTCTGGCCCCGATGGACATGGAAGCAGAGCACACGGAGCGCGACCGCTCTTCCGCACCCGAAGCAGGGGCGGAGGGGAGGTCGCGCTCTTTGCGTATCGCGGACCGGTTCGCCTCCTTTTCGTGGCGGCGCGCAGCCTTCCTCGGCGCCGTCTGCTCGGTCTTCCTGCTGCTCTTCAGTACCTATGTGCTGCAGCCGTTCCTGATCCCCAGTGGCTCGATGGAGTCCACCCTGCGGGTGGGGGACCGGGTGCTCGTCAACAAACTGGCGTACCGTTTCGGCTCCGTACCGCACCGCGGTGACGTGGTGGTCTTCGACGGCACCGGATCCTTCGTCCAGGTGGCACCCGCCGAGAATCCCGTCACCGGGCTGCTGCACGGCGCGGCAGCGTCCCTGGGGCTGGCGGAACCTGCCGAGACCGACTTCGTGAAGCGGGTGGTGGGCGTGGGGGGCGACCGGGTGGTCTGCTGCGACAAGCGGGGCAGGATCGAGGTGAACGGGCAGCCGGTGGACGAGGAGTATCTCCATTCCGGCGACGACCCGTCCCGCGTGGCCTTCGACATCGTCGTCCCCGACGGCAGGCTGTGGATGATGGGCGACCACCGGAGCAACTCCCGCGACTCCCGTGACCATCTCGGAGAGCCCGGCGGCGGCATGGTGCCGGTCGACATGGTCATCGGCCGGGTGGACTGGATCGGCTGGCCGCTGGGCCGGCTGGGCTCGATCCCGGAGACCCGCGCCTTCGACTCGGTACGGCTACCCGGCGGGACGCATGGGTAACCGCGGACGGGCGAGCGGCGCGTCCGACGCCGACGTTCCGCTGCCGACCGGCACCAGGGCGACGGTCGCGCGCTCGCTGCCGACCCGGGCGGAGCGGCGCAGGCTGGCACGCCGGGTCAAACGGCGGCGGCGCAGGTCCGCCGTGAAGGAGATACCCCTCCTCATCACCGTGGCGCTGCTCATCGCACTCGTCCTCAAGACGTTCCTGGTGCAGGCCTTCGTGATCCCGTCCGGGTCGATGGAGCAGACGATCCGGATCGGCGACCGGGTGCTGGTGGACAAGCTGACGCCCTGGTTCGGATCCAGGCCCCAGCGCGGCGACGTGGTCGTCTTCAAGGACCCGGGGAACTGGCTGGGACAGGAGAACGTCGCGAAGAAGGATCCCCCCGTCGTCGTCAAGCAGGTGAAGGAAGTGCTGACCTTCATCGGGCTGCTGCCGTCCGACGACGAACAGGACCTGATCAAGCGGGTCATCGCCGTCGGCGGTGACACCGTGAAGTGCTGTGACAAGGACGGCAGGGTCACCGTCAACGGCGTACCGCTCGACGAGCCCTATCTGTATCCGGGCAATCCGCCCTCCACGCTCAAATTCGAGGTAAAGGTTCCGGCCGGCCGAATCTTCGTCATGGGCGACCACCGCTCCAATTCCGCCGATTCGCGCTTCCACCTGGACGAGCCGGATCACGGCACGGTCTCCGAGGACGAGGTCGTGGGGCGGGCTGTCGTCATCGCCTGGCCCTTCGGGCACTGGCGGAGACTGGAAGAGCCCGAGACGTTCGCTTCGGTCCCGGACGCGCGCGCCGGGACGTCGGTGGCGTACGTACCGTCGAATAGTGTGTCGTCCCAGGACCTCAATGGAATGGTCCGGCTCCCGACCCCTGCGGAACTCCCGCTCGTTATGGGAGTGGTGGGCCTGCACCGACTAGGGGGCAGGCGGTGGCACGGAGTGAGGAGTGGATGTGGGGGATTTGGCGGTCGGCGCACGATCCGGACACGACGAACCCGAGGACCGGCCCGAGAGCGAAAGGTCTGCCGAGGCGACGCCGGGCCGGGCGGAGAGTGACGGCGATTCCCCGGACGGTGGTGGCAGCGCTCCGGGGAAGCCACGCTCCTTCTGGAAGGAGCTGCCCCTGCTCATCGGCATCGCGCTGGTTCTGGCGCTGCTGATCAAGACGTTTCTGGTGCAGGCGTTCTCGATTCCCTCGGACTCGATGCAGAACACGCTCCAGAGGGGCGACCGGGTGCTGGTCGACAAGCTGACCCCCTGGTTCGGCTCCGAGCCGCAGCGCGGCGAGGTCGTGGTCTTTCACGACCCGGGCGGCTGGCTGGTGGACGGCGAGTCGACGCCGGAACCCAACCTTGCGCAGAAGTTCCTCAGCTTCATCGGACTGATGCCGTCCGCCGAGGAGAAGGACCTGATCAAGCGGGTCATCGCGGTCGGCGGCGACACGGTGGAGTGCAGGAAGAACGGGCCGGTCGTGGTCAACGGCAAGGCGCTGGACGAGCAGTCGTTCATCTACCCGGGGAACACCCCGTGCAACGACGAGCCGTTCGGTCCGATCAAGGTGCCCGAGGGCCGTATCTGGGTGATGGGTGACCACCGTCAGAACTCCCTGGACTCCCGCTACCACCAGGAGCTGCCCGGTATGGGCACGGTCTCCACGGACGAGGTGGTCGGCCGGGCCATCGTGGTGGCATGGCCGATCAACCGCTGGGCGACCCTGCCGGTCCCGAGCACCTTCGACCAGCCGGGGCTGAACGCCGCGATGGGGCTGGCGCCGGGAGCACTCGGTGTAGCCGGAGCGCTGCCTCTCGTGTTGTGGCGTCGCAAGAGGCTGACCGCCGGGCGTACTGCCGGGTAGGGTGCCGACTCGGATCAGCGATTGTCGATCTCCGAGGTGGGGGACGCTGGGATGAGTGGAACAGGACGTAGGGGTGACGGCCACGGCCGGCTCGGCAGCATGCTGTCGGGGCTGGCCGTGGCCGTCGGCTGTGTGCTCTTCCTCGGCGGGTTCGCCTGGGCGGCGGTGGTGTACAAGCCGTACACCGTGCCGACCGAATCGATGACGCCGACGGTGAACGCGGGTGACCGGGTGCTCGCGGAGCGGGTGGACGGCGCCGAGGTGCGCCGCGGTGACGTGGTGGTCTTCAAGGACCCCGCGTGGGGCGACATGCCCATGGTGAAGCGGGTCGTCGGCATCGGTGGCGACAGGATCGCCTGCTGCGAGAAGAACGGCCGGCTCACCGTCAACGGCAAGCCCATTGAGGAACCGTATCTGCAGACCAAGGGCCTCGCCTCGGTGAAGGACTTCACGGCGGAGGTGCCCAAGGGGCAGCTCTTCCTCCTCGGGGACGAGCGCAGCGGCTCCCTGGACTCCCGGGTCCACCTGGACGACCCGGGGCAGGGTTCGGTACCGCGCAGTGCCGTGCAGGCCCGGGTGGACGCCATCGCATGGCCGATGAACGGGATGATCGAGCGACCGCAGGCGTTCGCGGACCTTCCCGGCGGGGTGTCGAAGCCCGGACCGCTGAAGCTGCAGATCGGGGCCGTGGTGGCGGGTGTGGTGCTCATCGTCGGCGGCGCGGCGTACGGGCCGATCGCGGCGCGGTCCGCACGGAGCAGGCGCGGACAGGGCGGGAAGGTGCCTGCGGGTGCCCGCTGAGACCCGGAGGGTCGCCCGGGTGATCCTGCTTGACCCCGACGACCGCATTCTGCTGATGCACGGCTACGAACCGGACAACCCCGACATCACCTGGTGGTTCACGCCCGGAGGTGGCCTGGAGGGCGACGAGACCCGCGAGGAGGCCGCGCTGCGCGAGCTCGCCGAGGAGACCGGGATCACAGACGTCGAGCTCGGCCCCGTGCTCTGGCAGCGTATCTGCTCCTTCCCGTTCGACGGGCGGCGCTGGGACCAGGACGAGTGGTACTACCTGGCACGAACCACGCAGACCGACACGGATCTGAGCGGGCTCACAGGGCTGGAACAGCGCAGTGTCTCGGGCCTGAGGTGGTGGACCTGCGCCGAACTGTCGGCGGCGCGTGAGACGGTGTACCCGACCAGGCTCGCCGGGCTGCTGCGCACGCTGCTCGACGAGGGTCCGCCACGTACGCCAGTGGTTCTGGCCCCCGAAATCGCCTAAGCCTTCGGGGGCGCGGGAGCCTGGCGCACAATAGGTGGACGCACGCTGAAGGGGAACATGCCAATGAGCGCCGAGGACCTCGAAAAGTACGAGACCGAGATGGAGCTGAAGCTCTACCGGGAGTACCGAGATGTCGTCGGTCTGTTCAAATATGTGATCGAGACCGAACGGCGTTTCTACCTCACCAACGACTACGAGATGCAGGTGCACTCGGTTCAGGGTGAGGTCTTCTTCGAGGTGTCCATGGCGGACGCGTGGGTCTGGGACATGTACCGGCCCGCCCGGTTCGTCAAGCAGGTACGCGTCCTGACCTTCAAGGACGTCAACATCGAAGAACTCAACAAGAGCGATCTCGAACTCCCGGGCGGCTGAGACCGACCGGCATTTGGGGGGCGGCGTCACGGGGCTGGGGCACGCACCTCGCGGCGTTGTCGTCCCACACCATGGCTCCTTCCCCAAGCTCTCGGCTTCGCTCGAGCAGGGGAGACCCCATCCGGCTCAATCCTCCGCCTTGCGAGGCACGCACCCCAGCCCCGCTCCTTCACCCTCCCCCCATTGCCGGTCGGTCTGAGCCGCTCCGGCGGTCGCCGGTCCGTCCGGGTGACGGAGTTGTCCACAACCGCTGAGTTGTCCACCAAGATCCACCAGCGGGGCTCGGACACGTCAGAGTCGGTGCCGGAGGTGGTGCCGACATGAACGCACGGGGGGCACTCGGGCGGTACGGCGAGGATCTGGCGGCGCGGCTGCTGACCGACGCCGGCATGGCCGTACTGGAACGGAACTGGCGCTGTCGCGCCGGTGAGATCGACATCGTCGCGATGGACGGGGACGCGCTGGTCGTCTGCGAGGTCAAGACCCGCAGGGCGGGGGCGTTCGAGCATCCGATGGCGGCCGTCGGCCCGGTCAAGGCGGACCGGCTGCGGCGGCTCGCCGAGATCTGGCTCGACCGGAACGGCGGTCCGCCGCCGGGCGGGGTGCGGATCGATCTGATCGGCGTGGTGCTGCCCAGACGGGGCGCGCCGGTCGCCGAGCATGCGCGCGGGGTGGCCTGATGGGGTTCGCGCGGGCGTGCTCGGTGGCGCTGGTCGGCGTCGAAGGCGTGGTGGTGGAGGTCCAGGCGGACCTCGAGCCGGGGGTGGCGGCGTTCACCCTGGTCGGTCTGCCGGACAAGAGCCTGGTGGAGAGCCGGGACCGGGTCAGGGCCGCCGTGGTCAACTCCGGGGCCGAGTGGCCGCAGAAGAAACTCACGGTCGGGCTCTCCCCGGCGTCCGTGCCCAAAGGAGGCAGCGGCTTCGATCTCGCTGTCGCGTGTGCCGTACTCGGCGCGGCCGAGCGGATCGATCCCTCGGCCATCTCCGATGTGGTGATGATCGGGGAGCTCGGCCTCGACGGCCGGGTGCGGCCGGTCCGCGGTGTGCTGCCTGCCGTGCTCGCCGCGGCGGAGGCGGGATACCGGAAGGTCGTCGTGCCCGAACAGACCGCGGGAGAGGCGGCGCTGGTGCCCGGGGTCTCGGTCCTCGGGGTGCGGAGCCTGCGGCAGTTGATCGCCGTGCTCAGCGACGAGCCAGTGCCCGACGAGCGGGAGAGTGACGAGGAAGGACGCCCCTCCACCATGCTGGCGGGGCTGATGGTGCCGGGCGCGGGCATCGGCACCGGACTGGCACGGGTCTCCGCACAGGGTGAGGGACATCGCCCGGACCTGTCGGACGTCGCCGGCCAGGAGACGCCGCGTCTGGCCCTCGCGGTCGCGGCGGCGGGCGGGCACCATCTGCTGCTCTCCGGACCCCCGGGCGCGGGCAAGACCATGCTGGCCGAGCGGCTGTCCGCGATTCTGCCGACGCTGACCCGGCAGGAATCCCTGGAGGTGACCGCGGTGCACTCGGTGGCGGGCATGCTGCCGCCGGGCGAACCGCTGGTCACCCGGGCGCCCTACTGCGCACCGCACCACTCGGCGACCATGCAGTCCCTGGTCGGCGGGGGGAACGGATTGCCGAGGCCCGGGGCGGTCTCGCTGGCCCACAGAGGTGTGCTGTTCCTGGACGAGGCGCCGGAGTTCTCTGTCCGGGCGCTCGACGCGCTGCGCCAGCCGTTGGAGTCAGGCCATGTGGTGGTGGCGCGCAGCGCCGGGGTGGTGCGGCTGCCCGCCAGATTTCTGATGGTGCTGGCAGCCAATCCCTGCCCCTGCGGGCGCCACACTCTCATCGGCGCCGGTTGCGAATGCCCGCCCGCTTCGGTCCGCCGCTATCAGGCGAGACTCTCCGGGCCGCTGCTCGACCGGGTGGATCTGCGGGTGGTCGTCGCACCGGTCACGCGCGAGGACCTGATGGGCCAAGGAGGCCAGGGTGAATCCACGGCCGTCGTCGCGGCGCGGGTACGGGAAGCCAGGGCCCGGGCGGCAGGACGACTTGCGGGCACGGGATGGACCACCAACAGCGAGGTACCCGGCCATGAGCTGCGAACCCGGCTGCTCGCGGCGCCGGGGGCGCTCATGGAGGCCGAACGGGACATGGAGCGGGGACTGCTCACCGCGCGGGGACTCGACCGGGTGCTGCGGGTGGCGTGGACCGTCGCCGACCTGCGCGGCGCGGATCGCCCGGAGGCGTCCGATATCGCGGTGGCCCTGGAACTGCGGACCGGGATCGCCCGGGGAGCGTTGACCCGGAGCGGGGCGTCATGATGCCGGAGTCGGTGGGAGACCGCGAATCAGGGCGCGGGCAGGAGAGGGCGGGCGGTCGGCAACCGGTACGTGCGCCGGGGACGGTGGGGGAGCGCGAGCGGCTGGCACGGGCTGCGCTGACCCGCGTGCTGGAGCCGGGGGACGAGCACGGTGGCCGCTGGCTGCGCCAAGTCGGCGCTGTCGAACTGATGCGGAGGCTCACGTCCCGGGACGGGACCGCGGAAGAGCTGAGCGGCATGACGCCGAAGCAGCTTGCCGGATACCGGTTGCGGGTCGAGTCCGCCGAACCCGAGCGGGACCTGGCAGCGGTCGCCGCGGTGGGCGGCCGCCTGGTCTGTCCCGGTGACCGGGAGTGGCCCAGCCAGCTCGACGACCTGGGTGACTCCAGGCCGACCGCGCTCTGGGTGCGGGGCCGGCCCGATCTGCGGCTCTGGGCGCTGCGTTCCGTCGCCGTGGTCGGCGCCCGCGCCTGCACTCCGTACGGGGCGCATATGGCGGCGAGCCTCGCTTCCGGGCTCGCGGAGCTGGGGTGGGTGGTCGTGTCGGGCGCCGCGTTCGGGGTGGACGGGGCGGCACACCGCGGCGCACTCGCGGCCGGCGGGGTGACCATGGCTGTCCTGGCCTGCGGTGTCGACGTCGCCTATCCCCGAGGCCACGCCGAGCTGATCGGACGCGTGGCGGAACAGGGTCTGGTCATCGGCGAGCTGCCGCCGTCCGATCATCCGACACGCAGCAGATTTGTCCTTCGGAACAGGGTGATTGCCGCGTTGACGCGGGGAACGGTCGTGGTGGAGGCGCAATACCGCAGCGGCTCACTGGTCACGGCGCGCAGGGCTCAGCAGCTCGGCCGCTTCACCATAGGGGTTCCGGGACCTGCCACCAGCGGACTGTCGGCCGGTGTCCATGAACTACTCCGGGGCGAAGGCGTCCTGGTCACGGACGCCTCGGAGGTGGTCGAACTGGTGGGGGACATCGGTGATCTCGCTCCCGTCCGACGCGGCCCTCTGCTTCCCAGGGACCTGCTGGACGCCGTCTGCGCCCGGATCCTCGACGCCCTCCCCTCCCGCGGTTCCGTCAACGCGAGGGATGTTGCCCGCACCGCGGGGACCGGCGCCGACGAAGCGCTCGGCAAGTTGTACGAACTCCACTCACTGGGGTTCGTCGAACGTGATGGCGATGGATGGCGGTTGACGCGGCGGTCGGCAAGCGATGGGGACGCGCGGCGAGGCGGTCCTTGACCTGGAGCATTCGGGTGAAAAGGTGATGCTGATGACCTCGGCGGATCCTTCAGCGACCCCTCCGGGACCGCTGCACAGGCGACGGGCCCGGAGCGTAGTCGTGTCCGTTCCCCCGGAAGTACCCGGCACCGATGCTCTATCCTGCGCGGACCGCGACGCTTCAGTCACGCTACGCTCACAAGGAATCCGGCTCAGACACAAGTCCCCCAGCACTTCACAGCAGAACGGCTCAAGGCACCACATGCCCCAGCACACCTCCGGGTCTGACCGCGCAGCAGTGCCACCCGCTGCGCGTGGCACTGTGCGCCCCCCTGCCCCCTCCTCGCTCGAGGAGTTGTGGCGTTCGTACAAGTCCACGGGCGACGGCCGGCTGCGGGAGCAGCTGATCCTTCACTACTCGCCGCTGGTGAAGTACGTCGCGGGCCGGGTGAGCGTGGGACTGCCGTCCAATGTCGAGCAGGCGGACTTCGTCTCCTCGGGAGTCTTCGGACTGATCGACGCGATCGAGAAGTTCGACATCGAACGGGCCATCAAGTTCGAGACGTACGCGATCACGCGCATCCGCGGCGCGATGATCGACGAGCTCCGGGCGCTCGACTGGATCCCGCGCTCCGTACGGCAGAAGGCCCGGGCCGTGGAGCGGGCCTACGCGACACTGGAGGCGCAGCTGCGGCGTACCCCGTCCGAGGCGGAGGTCGCGGCGGAGATGGGCATCGCGCTGGAAGAACTGCATGCGGTTTTCAGCCAGTTGTCGCTGGCGAACGTGGTCGCGCTGGAGGAGCTGCTGCATGTCGGCGGCGAGGGCGGCGACCGGCTGAGCCTGATGGACACCCTTGAGGACACCGCCGCCGACAATCCGGTGGAGGTCGCCGAGGACCGTGAGCTCCGCCGGCTGCTCGCCCGGGCGATCAACACGCTCCCGGACCGCGAGAAGACCGTCGTCACCCTCTACTACTACGAGGGGCTCACCCTTGCCGAGATCGGCAACGTGCTCGGGGTGACCGAGAGCCGGGTCAGCCAGATCCACACCAAATCGGTGCTGCAGCTCCGCGCGAAACTGGCCGACGCGGGACGTTGAGCAGGCGTCCGGCCGGGCGATGTTGGCTGCCCGCGCCCCTCTCGAACACCTGCCGCCGTAGAGTGGATCCGTGCCCAGGATTCGAGCGGCCTCCGTGGCCGAGCACCGGACCATGCAGCGCGGCGCCCTCCTGGACGCTGCCCGCTCCCTGCTGTCCGAGGGCGGTACGGAGGCGTTGACCTTCCCCGCTCTCGCCGAGCGCACGGGCCTTGCGCGGTCCTCCGTCTACGAGTACTTCCGTTCCCGCGCGGCCGTCGTCGAGGAGCTGTGCGCCGTCGACTTCCCTGTCTGGGCGGCCGAGGTCGAGAACGCGATGGAGCGGGCGCAGACGCCCGAGGAAAAGATCGAGGCGTATGTACGCCGCCAGCTCGATCTGGTCGGGGACCGGCGGCACCGCGCTGTCGTCGCCATCTCGGCGAGCGAGCTGGACGCGGGCGCACGGGAGAAGATCCGGGCAGCGCACGGCGGGCTGATCGCCATGATCGTCGAGGCGCTCGGTGACCTCGGCCATGAACAGCCGAGGCTGGCGGCGATGCTGCTGCAGGGCTCGGTGGACGCCGCCGTGCGCCGTATTGAACTGGGCGTGGCGGAGGCGCCCGAGGTGGTCGCTGACACGGCCGTCGCCATGATCCTGCGGGGCGTACGGGGCTGACGCCCGTACCCGGCCGCCGCGACGAGGAGCACGGCAGGGGCTGCGTACCCGACGGCGCCCGGCGCCCGCGGCTCCGGTACGCCGAAGACCGGCAGCAGCCGCGAAGGACCCCGCCGCAGCAGCGCCGGAGGCAGCAGCGACAGCGGATCCAGATACGCGTCACCACGCCGCAGCCCCCAGTGGAGACACCCGGACTCGCAGTGGAACGGCCCGGCCTCCATGACCGCGACTGTCTGGCCTGCGTGGACCTCGTCACCTTCCGAGACCAGTGCCCGCACCGGCTCGTACGTCGTGCGCAGCGGCGGATCACCGGTCCCCGCCACCTCGATCGCCAGCACCCCCCGTCCCGCGACGCGCCCTGCGAACGAGACCCGGCCGTCGGCCGCGGCTCGCACCCGGGCACCCGGCGCGGCGGCGAGGTCGACGCCACGGTGCCCCCGCCCGTAGGTGCCGGCCGGCGGCTCCCATCCCCGTACGACCGCGGGCCGCCCCGCGAGCGGCCACGCGCGCCCGCCGTCCGGCGTGGGGTCATCCGCGGCGGCGACGCCCGCGCCGCACAGCATCGTGAGCACGGCCATGAACGCTGCCATGAGGGCCGCCCGGGCGCGGCGAGCCGTCGGTTCTGGTGTGTATCTCATGACCCGAACCGTTCCGCACCCGGCGGATCCGTGGGGATCATGGACCGGATCTGTGGACTACTCGCCGGTTGTGGACAGCGCCGTCACCCGGCACTCGACGGGTCCCGTACACTTCTTGTGGCGATCCGGGTCACCGGGTCGACTTCGCACGCCCCGCCACCTCCCTCTCTGCGGACGGTGGCCGCGCTCCTCGGTCCCTTGTGGCACGGCGCGTCGGGGCGTCAGGCGCGACCGCAATCCTGCGGTTGCGACAACCGAGTACCTCAAGGAGTACGGCCATGGCCGTCGTCACGATGCGGGAGCTGCTGGAGAGCGGCGTCCACTTCGGTCACCAGACCCGTCGCTGGAACCCGAAGATGAAGCGCTTCATCTTCACCGAGCGCAACGGCATCTACATCATTGACCTGCTCCAGTCGCTGTCGTACATCGACCGCGCCTACGAGTTCGTCAAGGAGACCGTCGCGCACGGCGGCTCCATCATGTTCGTGGGTACGAAGAAGCAGGCCCAGGAGGCCATCGCCGAGCAGGCGACGCGCGTCGGTATGCCGTACGTCAACCAGCGTTGGCTCGGTGGCATGCTCACCAACTTCTCCACCGTCTACAAGCGCCTTCAGCGTCTGAAGGAGCTCGAGCAGATCGACTTCGAGGACGTGGCCGCCTCCGGCCTCACCAAGAAGGAGCTCCTGGTCCTCTCCCGCGAGAAGGCCAAGCTGGAGAAGACCCTCGGTGGTATCCGCGAGATGCAGAAGGTGCCCAGCGCCGTCTGGATCGTCGACACCAAGAAGGAGCACATCGCCGTCGGTGAGGCGCGCAAGCTCCACATCCCGGTCGTCGCGATCCTCGACACCAACTGCGACCCCGACGAGGTCGACTACAAGATCCCGGGCAACGACGACGCGATCCGCTCCGTCACCCTGCTCACCCGCGTGATCGCCGACGCCGTCGCCGAGGGCCTCATCGCCCGTTCCGGCGCCGCGACCGGCGACTCGAAGCCGGGTGACAAGGCTGCCGGTGAGCCGCTCGCCGAGTGGGAGCGCGACCTGCTCGAGGGCGACAAGAAGGCAGACGCCGAGGTGCAGACGTCCGCCGAGACCGAGAAGGTCGAGGCTCCGGCCGAGGCTCCGGCCGAGGCTCCGGCCGCGGACGCCGAGCAGGCCTGACAACTCCGTCACGGCTGAATGACGGCGGGGGCCGGTGCCACAGGCATCGCCCCCGCCGTTCACCCGTAGATCTTTCAGACTTCGAGAGAGAACACAGACTCATGGCGAACTACACCGCCGCTGACGTCAAGAAGCTCCGCGAGCTCACCGGCGCCGGCATGATGGACTGCAAGAAGGCGCTCGACGAGGCCGACGGCAACGTCGACAAGGCCGTCGAGGCGCTCCGTATCAAGGGTCAGAAGGGTGTCGCCAAGCGCGAGGGCCGCTCTGCCGAGAACGGTGCCGTCGTCTCCCTCATCTCCGAGGACAAGACCTCCGGCGTCCTGCTCGAGCTGAAGTGCGAGACGGACTTCGTCGCCAAGGGCGAGAAGTTCCTGGCCGTCGCCGACGCTCTCGCCGCCCACGTCGCCGCGACCTCGCCGGCCGACCTGGCCACGCTGCTCGCCTCCGAGATCGAGGCCGGCAAGACTGTTCAGGCCTACGTCGACGAGGCCAACGCCAACCTCGGCGAGAAGATCGTTCTGGACCGCTTCGCGCAGTTCACCGGCGGATACGTGGCTGCGTACATGCACCGCACCATGCCCGACCTCCCGCCGCAGGTCGGCGTCCTGGTCGAGCTCGACAAGGAGAACGCCGAGGTCGCCAAGGATGTCGCGCAGCACATCGCCGCCTTCGCCCCCAAGTACCTCAACCGCGACGAGGTCCCGGCCGAGACGGTCGAGAACGAGCGTCGTGTCGCCGAGGCCACCTCTCGCGAGGAGGGTAAGCCCGAGGCCGCCCTTCCGAAGATCGTCGAGGGCCGGGTCAACGGCTTCTTCAAGGACGTCGTCGTCCTGGAGCAGGCCTTCGCCAAGGACAACAAGAAGTCCGTCCAGAAGGTCCTGGACGAGGCCGGTGTCACCCTGAAGCGCTTCTCGCGCATCAAGGTCGGCATCTGAGTCCGTCCGCGAAAAACGGTGGACCCCGATAGGGTCCAGTGCAGTCGTCGGCCGCACACCCGCCGTACGACCGCAGATCTGACGAGGAGGCCATTGCCGCTGAGGGACACCAGACCCACCGGCAATGGCCTTCTTCGTATGTGCACGAGGAGAATCTCCATGAACAAGGGCGCGGACGCCGCCAAAGGTGACCACAAGCGCGAGGACGGCAAGGTGGCCGGACGCTTCATGCTGAAGCTGTCCGGGGAGGCATTCGCCGGCGGCGGGGGTCTCGGCGTCGACCCCGATGTCGTACACGCCATCGCCCGGGAAATCGCGGCTGTCGTCCGCGGCGGCGCGGAAATCGCGGTTGTCATCGGCGGCGGCAACTTCTTCCGTGGCGCCGAGCTCCAGCAGCGCGGCATGGACCGGGCCCGGTCCGACTACATGGGCATGCTCGGCACCGTCATGAACTGCCTGGCGCTCCAGGACTTCCTGGAGAAGGAGGGCATCGACTCCCGCGTCCAGACCGCCATCACCATGGGGCAGGTCGCGGAACCGTACATCCCGCTGCGCGCCGTGCGCCACCTGGAGAAGGGACGCGTCGTCATCTTCGGCGCCGGTATGGGCATGCCGTACTTCTCCACCGACACCACCGCCGCCCAGCGCGCCCTGGAGATCGACGCCGAGGGCCTGCTCATGGGCAAGAACGGGGTGGACGGGGTCTACGACTCCGACCCGAAGACCAACCCGGACGCGGTGAAGTTCGACGCGCTGGAATACAGCGAGGTGCTCGCCCGCGATCTCAAGATTGCCGACGCCACCGCCATCACGCTCTGCCGTGACAACCAGCTGCCGATCCTCGTCTTCGAGCTGACCGCGGCCGGAAATATCGCCCGCGCCGTCAAGGGTGAGAAGATCGGCACGCTCGTGAGCGACCAGGGCACCCGGGCCTGACAACCGGGGGGCCGCCCGGGGGAATCCCCCGACGGCCCCGGGGCCGGCCGGGGATTGCCCCAGGGACGGTCCCGAAGGATGGACAACGGCCTGCCGGTCGGACACCGTGCAGGTGAGGACGCGACGCAGGACCCGCCGGGCCCGAGCACGCCGGGCCCACTCAAGACACGCAGGAGCACGTGGTGATCGAAGAAACCCTCCTCGAGGCCGAGGAGAAGATGGAGAAGGCCGTCGTGGTCGCGAAGGAGGACTTCGCCGCGATCCGCACCGGCCGTGCGCACCCGGCGATGTTCAACAAGATCGTTGCCGACTACTACGGCGCGCTGACCCCGATCAACCAGCTGGCCTCTTTCTCGGTTCCCGAGCCGCGCATGGCCGTCGTGACGCCGTTCGACAAGAGCGCGCTGCGCAACATCGAGCAGGCCATCCGCGACTCCGACCTCGGCGTCAACCCGAGCAACGACGGCAACATCATCCGAGTGACCTTCCCCGACCTCACGGAGGAGCGTCGTCGCGACTACATCAAGGTCGCGAAGACGAAGGCCGAGGACTCCAAGATCTCGATCCGGGCCGTCCGCCGCAAGGCGAAGGAGACCCTGGACAAGCTGGTCAAGGACAAGGAGTCCGGCGAGGACGAGGTGCGCCGCGCCGAGAAGGAGCTCGACGACACCACTGCGAAGTACGTCGCGCAGGTCGACGAGCTGCTCAAGCACAAGGAAGCCGAGCTGCTCGAAGTCTGATGAACGACTCTTCCTGGGGCGCCCCGCAGGGAGCCGGCTACGGGGGTACGCCCGAGATGAGGGCTGCCCCGGCAGGTCCTGCATACGATGTGCATGACGCCCAGCAGACTCGGCCCATGCCCATCGTGCCGGACGTTCCCGATGCAGGTAGAGACGCTGACGACCGTGACGACCGGTACGGGGGAGCCGCCGGCCGGCGCGGCGGTCCTCCGTACCGTGACGAGAAGCAGCAGGAGCCCATGTCCACCGCGCCGCCGCCGCCCCAGAAGAAACGTGCGGGTCGTGACCTGCGAGCCGCCATAGGGGTCGGTGTGGGGCTCGGGGCCGTCATCGTCGCCTCGCTGTTCATCGTGAAGGCCGTCTTCATCGGCGTGATAGCCATCGCCGTCGTCGTCGGCCTCTGGGAGCTCACCTCCCGGCTGCAGGAGCGCAAGGGCATCAAGGCACCGCTCGTACCGCTCGCGATCGGCGGCGCGGCGATGGTCGTGGCCGGCTATGTGCGCGGAGCCGAGGGCGCCTGGGTCGCCATGGCCCTGACCGCTCTGGCGGTGCTCGTCTGGCGGATGACCGAGCCGCCCGACGGGTACCTCAAGGATGTCACGGCCGGTGTTTTCGCCGCGTTCTACGTACCCTTCCTGGCCACCTTCGTCGCGATGCTGCTGAGCGCCGACGACGGGGCGCAGCGGGTCCTCACCTTCCTCCTGCTGACGGTGGTCAGCGACACGGGCGCGTACGCCGTCGGCTGGCGCTTCGGCAAGCACAAGCTCGCGCCGCGGATCAGCCCCGGAAAGACCCGCGAGGGACTGTTCGGGGCCGTCGCCTTCGCGATGGTCGCCGGTGCGTTGTGCATGCAGTTCCTGATCGACGACGGCACCTGGTGGCAGGGGCTGCTGCTCGGCCTGGCCGTCGCTGCCAGCGCCACCCTGGGTGACCTGGGCGAGTCCATGATCAAGCGGGATCTCGGGATCAAGGACATGGGCACGCTGCTCCCCGGTCACGGCGGGATCATGGACCGACTGGACTCGCTGCTGCCGACCGCTCCGGTGGTCTGGCTCCTGCTGGTGCTTTTCGTCGGCTCCAGCTGAAAGGCCGGGGCCACCCCCAGCCTGACCTGCGTTTTTATCAGTGAGGGTCCGTTGTCCACAGGACGGCGGGCCCTCACTCATCTGTCTGAGCGATGGTCCCGCTCTCGCCAGGCGCCGGCCTTCACGAGGGCAGTGGGCTGCTGTGCGCACCACGTGCGTGTCGTGCGATCGGTCACGGTCCGCCGGCGCGGCCGGGCCGTCTGTGGGCCGTCGGTGGCCGCCGATGGCGACAGGCAAGGAGCGCCGTCGACCGGGCGCGGTCGTACCCTGTCCCGCCTGAGCCGGCGACGACCGTGGGCACCACGGCGTGTCTGCGACACTGGATGAACCATGCCTAAGCCCGGAGAACTCACTTTCGTCGCGCCCCGCGGAGCCAAGAAGCCGCCGCGGCACCTCGCCGACCTCACGCCCGCCGAGCGCAAGGAAGCCGTCGCCGCGATCGGCGAGAAGCCGTTCCGCGCGCAGCAGCTGTCGCAGCACTACTTCGCGCGGTACACGCACGACCCGGCCGAGTGGACCAACATCCCGGCCGGTTCACGGGACAAGCTCGCCGAGGCGATGTTCCCCGACCTGATGTCCGTGGTCCGGCACATCAGCTGCGACGACGACACCACCCGTAAGACGCTGTGGAAGCTGCACGACGGGACGCTGGTCGAGTCCGTCCTGATGCGCTACCCGGAGCGGGTGACGATGTGCATCTCGTCGCAGGCCGGATGCGGGATGAACTGCCCGTTCTGCGCGACGGGGCAGGCCGGTCTGGACCGCAATCTGTCGACCGCCGAGATCGTCCACCAGATCGTGGACGGCATGCGTGCGCTGCGTGATGGGGAGGTTCCGGGCGGACCTGCGCGGCTCTCCAACATCGTCTTCATGGGCATGGGTGAGCCGCTCGCCAACTACAAGAGGGTGGTCGGCGCGATTCGCCGGCTGACCGACCCGGAGCCGGACGGTCTCGGTCTTTCGCAGCGCGGCATCACCGTCTCCACCGTGGGCCTGGTGCCGGCCATGCTGCGCTTCGCCGACGAGGGCTTCAAGTGCCGTCTCGCCGTCTCGCTGCACGCGCCGGACGACGAGTTGCGGGACACGCTCGTGCCGGTGAACACGCGCTGGAAGGTACGCGAGGTGCTGGACGCGGCGTGGGAGTACGCGGAGAAGTCCGGCCGCCGGATCTCCATCGAGTACGCGCTGATCCGCGACATCAACGACCAGGCCTGGCGCGGTGACCTGCTCGGCCGGCTCCTCAAGGGCAAGCGCGTTCATGTCAACCTGATCCCGCTCAACCCGACACCGGGCTCGAAGTGGACCGCTTCCCGGCCCGAGGACGAGAAGGCGTTCGTCGACGCGATCGCCTCCCACGGAGTGCCCGTGACCGTGCGGGACACCCGCGGCCAGGAGATCGACGGGGCCTGCGGACAGCTGGCGGCATCCGAGCGCTGAGGCCGAAGGGGCCCGTGTAACCTGGGCCCGAAATCAACTTCATATTCCGACAGGGGAGCGCCACAGCGCTGAGAGTGCGGCACCGAGGACAGGTTGGCCGCAGACCCTCTGAACCTCGCCCGGGTCATTCCGGGTAGGAAGTTCGGTCATCAACTCATGCTGTTGCGCCCTGCCCGCTTCTCCAGGGGCAGGGCCGCGTCTCTTCCTGGTCAAACCCAGGAGGAATTCATAATGAGCACCACCCGCACCACGCGTGGGACCAAGCAGCTCGCGGCGACGGCCCTCGCCGCCGCGCTCGGCGTCACGACACTTGCCGGCTGCGGCAGTTCCGACGACTCGGCATCAGGAGCCGGTGACACGAAGGGCTCCGGCTCCAAGACCGTGACGCTTGTCAGTCACGACTCGTTCAACGCCTCCAAGGACGTGCTGAAGGCGTTCACGAAGGAGACCGGCTACACGGTCAAGGTGCTGAAGAGCGGTGACGCAGGCACTGCGCTCAACCAGGAGATCCTGACCAAGGGTTCCCCGCGCGGCGATGTGTTCTTCGGCGTCGACAACACGCTGCTCTCCCGCGCCCTCGACAACGGACTGTTCACCCCGTACGAGGCGAAGGGCATCGACCGGGTCGCGGCCGATGCCCAACTGGACGCGGCCAAGCACCGGGTCACTCCGATCGACACCGGCGACATCTGCATCAACTACGACAAGAAGTACTTCGCCGACAAGAAGCTCGCGCCGCCGAAGACCTTCGACGACTTGGCGAAGCCCGCGTACAAGAACCTTCTCGTCACCGAGAACGCCGCAACCTCGTCGCCCGGTCTCGGCTTCCTTCTCGGTACCGTCGCCACCTACGGCGAGAGCGGATACCAGGACTACTGGAAGAAGCTGAAGAGCAATGGCGTGAAGGTGGTCGACGGCTGGGAGCAGGCGTACAACGAGGAGTTCTCCGGGTCCGCGGGCGGCAAGAAGGCCAATGCGGACCGGCCGCTCGTCGTCTCGTACGCCTCCAGTCCGCCGGTCGAGGTGCTCTACGCGAAGCCGCGGCCGAGCGAGGCTCCGACCGGGGTCGCGACCGGGACGTGCTTCCGTCAGATCGAGTTCGCCGGTCTGCTGAACGGCGCGAAGAACGAGGCGGGCGGCAAGGCGCTGCTGGACTTCCTGATCGGCAAGAAGTTCCAGGAGGACATGCCGCTCAACATGTTCGTGAGCCCGGTCACCAAGGACGCGAAGCTGCCGGAGCTCTTCACGGAGTTCGGCGCCACGGTCGACAGGCCCACCACCGTGGCCCCGGCCGCCATCGCCAAGAACCGTGAGCAGTGGGTCCAGTCGTGGTCCTCGCTCGTAGTGAAGTAGCGAAGAGTCCCGTACGCGGTCCGGGCGCGGGCGGGAAGGGTGCGCGCGCCCGGTCCAGGCTCGCGGATCCCCGTCGCGCGGGGGCGTGGCGGGGGAGTGCGGTGCGGCTCGGTCTGATGGCCGTGCCCGCCACGTTCTTCGCGCTGTTCTTCGCCTACCCCGTCGTCGCGATCGTCGGCCGCGGGCTGAAGGCCGACGGCGCCTGGCAGTTCGGCCGGATCGGCGAGGTGCTGACCCGGCCGGACATCCTCGACGTCCTCTGGTTCACCACCTGGCAGGCCCTCGCGTCGACCGCGCTGACCCTGTTGGTCGCGCTGCCCGGCGCGTATGTCTTCGCCCGCTTCGCCTTCCCCGGCAAGCAGGTGCTGCGGGCGGTCGTCACCGTGCCGTTCGTCCTGCCGACCGTCGTCGTGGGGACGGCCTTCCTGGCGCTGCTGGGGCGCGGCGGTTTCCTCGACGAACTGGCGGGCGTGCGTCTCGACACCACGGTGTGGGCGATCCTGATCGCCCATGTCTTCTTCAACTACGCGGTCGTCGTGCGGACCGTCGGCGGACTGTGGTCGCAGCTCGACCCGCGGCAGGAGGAGGCCGCCCGGGTGCTGGGCGCCGGGCGGTTCGCGGCGTGGCGGCGGGTCACTCTGCCGGCCCTCGCGCCCGCGGTGGCCGCCGCCGGGCTGATGGTCTTCCTCTTCACGTTCACCTCCTTCGGGGTTGTGCAGATCCTCGGCGGTCCGGGCTACTCCACGCTGGAGGTCGAGGTCTACCGGCAGACCGCCCAGCTCCTCGACCTTCCGACGGCCGCCGTGCTGACACTGGTTCAGTTCGCCGCGGTCGGCGTGATCCTGGCCGTGCACGCGTGGGCCGTGCGGCGCGGGGAAATGGCGCTGAAGCTGGTCGATCCGGCGCAGACCTCCCGCAGGCCGCGCGGCACCGGGCAGTGGGCGCTGCTCGGCGGGGTCCTGCTGACGGTCCTGGTGCTGATCCTGCTGCCGCTCGGTGTGCTCGTGGAACGTTCGCTGGACACCCCCGGCGGCTTCGGCTTCGGCTACTACCGCGCCCTGCAGTCCGCGGAGGCGAGCGGCAGCACGTTCCTGGTCGCACCCCTCGAAGCGATCGGGAACTCACTGCAGTACGCGCTGGTCGCGACTGTGATCGCGCTGATCGTCGGCGGGCTCGCGGCGGCCGCGCTGACGCTCCGCCGGCCTCGAACAGACTCGGCCGGGGGGACCCCCTTGGCCGGGCGGCTGGTCCGGGGTTTCGACGCGCTGCTGATGCTGCCTCTCGGGGTGTCCGCCGTCACCGTCGGCTTCGGTTTTCTGATCACGCTGGACAGGCCCCCGCTGGACCTGCGGACATCGTGGATCCTGGTGCCCCTCGCCCAGGCGCTGGTCGGCGTTCCCTTTGTCGTACGGACGATGCTGCCGGTCCTGCGGGCGGTGGACGGGCGGCTCCGGGAGGCGGCGGCGGTGCTCGGGGCGTCGCCGCTGCGGGCCTGGCGCGAGGTCGATCTGCCGCTGGTGCGAAGAGCGGTGCTGGTCGCGGCGGGCTTCGCGTTCGCCGTGTCGCTCGGCGAGTTCGGGGCGACGGTGTTCATCGCGCGGCCCGACAACCCGACCCTGCCGGTGGCCGTGGCGCGGCTGCTGGGACGGTCCGGGGAGCTCAACTACGGGCAGGCGATGGCGCTCAGCACGATTCTGATGCTGGTGTGCGCGGTGTCGCTGCTCCTGCTCGAACGTATCCGCCCGGACCGGTCCGGGGAGTTCTGACGATGCTCGGGGTGTTCTGGACGTGCTGACACTGGAATCCGCCACAGTCCTCTTCGGGAAGCGGGCGGCGCTCGAAGCGGTGGATCTGAAGGTCGCGAACCACGAGATCGTCTGTGTCCTGGGGCCCAGCGGCAGCGGTAAGTCGACCCTGCTGCGCGTGGTTGCCGGACTGCACCCGCCGGACGGCGGCCGGGTGCTCCTCGACGGCGTCGACCAGGCCGGCGTGCCGGTCCACCGGCGCGGTCTCGGCCTGATGTTCCAGGATCATCAGCTCTTTCCGCACCGGGACGTCGGCGCCAACGTCGCCTTCGGGCTGCGCATGCACGGCGTCACACGCGGCGACCAGGACCGCAGGGTCGCCGAACTTCTCGAACTGGTGGGCCTGCCCGGCGCCGAACGGCGGGCCGTCGCCGCACTGTCCGGCGGAGAACAGCAGCGCGTCGCCCTCGCGCGGGCGCTCGCCCCGCGGCCGAAGCTGCTGATGCTGGACGAGCCGCTCGGCCAGTTGGACCGCAGTCTGCGCGAACGCCTCGTCGTCGAACTGCGCACCCTGTTCGCCCGGTTGGGGACGACGGTGCTCGCCGTCACCCACGACCAGGGCGAGGCCTTCGCCCTCGCCGACCGGGTCATCGTGATGCGCGACGGGCGGATCGCCCAGGCGGGCACCCCGTTGGAGGTCTGGCAGCGCCCCGCCTCGGCGTTCGTCGCCCGGTTCCTCGGCTTCGACAACGTGGTGGACGCGACGGTGACCGGCGCCGCGGCCGCTACGGCGTGGGGGAAGGTGCCGGTGCCGGACGGCTCACCGCAGGGCCCGTGCGCTCTGCTGGTGCGTCCGGCCGGCGTACGGCTCGGATCCCCGGAGTCCGGGCTGCGCTGCACAGTCGGCGCGCGCACCTTCCGGGGCAACCACGTCGCCGTGACCCTTCACCCGGAGAGCGGACCGCTCCTGGAGGCGGAGTGCCCGCTGTGGGACACCCCTCAGGAGGGCGCGTCGGTGGGCGTGACCTTCGACGCGTCGGAGACAGTGGTACTGCCCGCGGCGTCCTGAGGGCTGTCCCGTAGGCACAGCGCGCCCCGGCATGGCTGAAGCGGACCGGCTCAGCACCGTCCTGGACCGACCCGACGCGTCGCACGATCCTCGCGCGGCTCGCCGCGGGCGAGGCCACGGTCACCGAACGTGCCGAGCCGTTCGACATGAGCCTGCCCGCGGTTTCCCGGCATCTGAAGGTGCTGGAGCGCGCCGGGCTGATCACGCGCGGCTGGTCGACGCAGTGGCGGCCGTGCAGGCTGGAGGCGGCGCCGCTGGCGGACGTCACGCAGTGGCTGGACCATGACAGGGCGTTCTGGGAGAGCCGTTTCGACCGCCTCGGGGAACACCTCGAGCAGCCTCAGAAGATCTGGAACGATTCCGGAAAGGACAGGGACCATGACTGATTCGGTACGCGAGGGCATCGACATCACCCGTATTTTCGACGCCCCGCGGGAACGCGTCTTCGACGCCTGGACGACCCCCGAGCACTTCGCCGCCTGGTACGGCGGGGACGCCGAGGTGCCGCTCGACCGGGTGTCGATGGACGTCCGGCCGGGCGGCACGTGGAGCCTGGTCATCGTGGTGCCGGGCACCGAGATGCCGTTCCACGGTGTCTACCGGGAGGTGGTCGCACCCGAGCGGCTCGTTTTCACGCTGAAGGACGCGACCGCGCCCGACGACATCGAGGGCGAGATCGTCACCGTCACGTTCACCGATCGCGGCGACAAGACCACCGAGATGGTCTTCCAGCAGCGCGGCGGCAACCTCACGGCCGAGCAGTACGCTGCGGCGGAGGACGGCTGGGAGGCGTTCTTCGACGCGCTGGCCAACCGGCTCGCAACGATCTGAACCGCCCGGCCGGACGGTCAGCGGGACAGCCGGGCGAGTGCCTCGGGGGCCTCGTCCACCGTGTCGACCAGGGCGATACGGGACTCCATCGGCCGGCCCGCGGCCAGCGTCCGCAGCAGTGGCCAGGCGGGCACTTCCTCCGTCCAGTGGGCGCGGCCGACCAGCACCATCGGGGTCGGTGTGCCGCGTGAGCCGTAATAGTTCGGCGTCGCGTTGTCGAAGACCTCCTGCACGGTTCCGGCGGCGCCCGGCAGGAAGACGACGCCCGCCGTGGAGCGGGCGAGCAGCTCGTCCTCGCGCAGCGCGTTGGTGAAGTACTTGGCGATGTGGTCCGCGAACGGGTTCGGCGGCTCATGACCGTAGAACCAGGTGGGGATCGAGACCGAGCTGCCGCCGTCGGGCCAGCATTCCCGCACGGCGAAGGCGGCCAGCGCCCAGTCGGTGACCGACGGGGTGAACGACGGGGCGGCGGCAAGGAGTTCGCATGCCTTGTCCAGCATCGGATCGGGATGCGGCGCCGCGTAGGCACCGAGGTTCGCCGCCTCCATCGCGCCCGGACCGCCGCCGGTGGCCACCGTCAGCCCGCCGCGCGCCAGGGTCCGGCCCAGCCGGGCCGCGGCCGCGTACGCCGCGCTGCCGCGCGCGGTCGCGTGGCCGCCCATCACCCCGACCACCCGCGCCCTGGTGAGGATTTCGTCCAACGCGTCGGAGACCGCGTCGTCATGGAGCGCGCGCAGCATCGAGGCGAAGGCGTCGCCGTTCGCGCGGGTCCGCTGGAACCAGCGGTACGCGCGGGCGTCGGGCGTCGCCTCGTAACCTCCCTCCGCCAGCCCTTCGTAGAGCGCGTCGGGGGAGTAGAGCCGGCCGCGGTACGGATCGAAGGGGAGCCCCGGCACGGGCGGGAAGACGAACGCCCCGTCGGCCCGCACCTTCGCCGCCGCGTCCGGCTCCATCCGGCAGCCGAGGAAGACCGCGCCGGACGTGTCCGCGGCGAACAGCGCGGCGCTGCGGTCCGTCAGATCGACGGACTGGACGCGATGTCCGGCCAGTGACCCGCCGGCGATCACCGCGTCGAATTCGGCGAGCGACTCGATCTCGATGCCGGCTGCGGGAATGCTGTCGTCCGGGTTCTCCACGCTGTCATGCTACGTACCGACCGGGGCGTACCGCTCCAGCCGTACGGTCATGTGCCCCCCGATGTGGGAGGTGGCACCGTGACGGACATGGCGCCTGGGGCGGAGCGGGACACGGTGCGAACGCCCGTACCATCGGGCCCGCCTTTACCGGGATCGTGGCAGTCAGCGGTGCCGTCACCGTGCTCATCGGACTGCCCGTCGTGCCGGTCGCCGCGTCTGCCGACAGCCTCAGCCGGTCAGCGGCAGCGCGGCCAATTCGGCGATTGCCCAGGTGATCGGGGCGAATACGACCAGCAGAATGCCGACCCGCAGGGCCGTCGCTGCCCGCAGCGCCGAGGCCGGCGCGCCGAGCCGCAGCAGTGTCCGAGCCAGGTGGGCGCGGGCCTGCTTCGCCTCCAGGGCGGAGGTCAGCAGCGTCGCCGTCGTGCAGCCCAGTACGAGTACGGCGCCGAGCGCGGCGAGCGGGCCGAAGGGACGCGAACCTGTTCCGTACAGCGCGAACGCCGCGATCACCGCGGAGAGCACCGCGCAGACCACACCCAGCGGCCGGCCGATCCGGCGCGCCTCGTCCATCAGCACCCTTCCGGCCATCAGGCGCACGGCTCCGGGACGCACTGCCTGCAGCAGCTGTCCGCAGAGGTGCGTCAGTCCGGGACCCGCCGTGGCCAGACCGATTGCCGTCAGCGACCACCCCGCCAGCACCCACACCGAGGTGCCGTCGGGAATTCCCGGCAGGGGGAACGGGCTGCCCGCGCCATCACGGCTCGCGTACGCCTCGACCGCGAGACCGGCTGCCGCCAGTGCCACGCCCCACGGCAGTCCGGTCGGCGGAGCAGCAGGAGCCGGGATCTGCTCGTCCGGCACGATGTCCTGCGTGCCGTCCTCCGGCACCGCCGCCTGTAGCGGCCGGGCGCGCAGCGCCAACGCGCTCGCCGCCGCGGCGGCCACCGGCACCAGCGTCAGCAGAACAAGGGTCGCGGCCACCGGCAACGGGGCTCCTGCGCCCAGCAGTTCGGCTGCCGCGCCGTCGAACGGCAGCCCGGTCAGATCGCCGCGCAGATGCACGAAGAAGAGCAGCGCCACCATCGACCCGAGGGTGCAGGACATGGCGGTGGAGACCGCGGCCAGCACACCGAGCCGGACCGGCCCCAGACCGACGGCGGACAGCCCCGGACGCGGGCGGGTGCTCGGGTCCGTACGGGCCACCGCGACCGCGAACTGCACGGTGGCGGCCAGCGGCACGAAGCACCACAGCAGCCGCAGCACCGAGGCGGTCGAGTAGGCCGGATGCGTCGACGCGTAGGTCAGGGTGCACAGCAGCAGGAAGCCGACCCCGGCTGAGGCGGCCGCGACCAGCAGCCGCCGCACCAGGACCAGCGGATGGGTACCGCGGGCTAGACGGAGAGCGAGCACGCCGCGCGGCCTTCCGTGTCGGACACCGCGGGCAGGGCGACGGTGGCGACGCGGCGGCCGTCCAGCAACGGGACCGTGCGGTCTGCCAGCGAGGCGACCTCCACGTCATGGGTGGCGAGCACGACCGTGATGTCGTGCGAGCGGGCCGCGCTCGTCAGTGTCCGCAGCACATGGGTGCGGTCCGTGCGGTGCAGCGTCGCGGTCGGCTCGTCGGCGAAGATCACCGTGGGCGAGCCGGCCAGCGCGCGGGCGACGGCGATCCGCTGGCGCTGCCCCTGGAGCAGCATGTGTGGCCGCTGCTTGGCGCACATGCCGATGTCGAGCCGCTCCAGCCACTCCATGGCGGCCTTCTTCGCGGCCCGGTGCGGGGTGCCGCGCAGCAGCAGGGGGAGCGCTGCGTTCTCCCAGGTGTTCAGCTCCGGTACGAGTTGGGGATCGGGTGCGATCCAGCCGAACCGGTCACGGCGCAGCCGCTCGCGCAGCCGCGGACCCATGGTGTGGACCGGGACGCTGTTGAACCACACCTCGCCCTGCTGAGGCACCAGTTGGCCGGAGAGGCAGTGCAGCAGAGTCGTCTTGCCGCTGCCTCGCGGGCCGGTCACGGCGAGGACCTCGCCGTCGTGGACCTCCAGGGAGATCCCGGCGAGCGCGGGTGAGCCGTTGTGGGAGTGGTGCAGGGAACGTGCCCAGATCACGTCGTTGTCCGGCGGGGCCACCATGGCGTGCACCTCGGTTCAGATCAGATTTCCCGTCCCCCGTACGGGGGAACGAAGAGGAGGCCGATCGGTCACTCGGCACCGTAAGGATTCGGACCGTGGTGTGCGCACAGCACGCGGCCCGGGTGCGCCTCTTCCCACTCGAATGGGCGCATCCGGGCCGTGTGGACCGTATGAAATGACCGCTGGAATGCGGTCGGCTGGTGAACAGGCCGGGGTCAATCGGTCAATCGTTCCGTGGTCGATCAGCCGATCGACCCGCGGCCCGGGTCACCGTCCCTCTCAGAGCTTCGTCCAGGCCTCCGTCAGGACGCTCCGGAGGATGCCCTCGATCTCGTCGAACGTCGACTGGTCGGAGATCAGCGGCGGCGCGAGCTGGACGACCGGGTCGCCACGGTCGTCGGCCCGGCAGTACAGACCGTTGTCGTACAGCGCCTTGGAGAGGAAGCCGTAGAGAACGCGCTCGGTCTCCTCGTCGGTGAACGTCTCCTTGGTGGCCTTGTCCTTCACCAGCTCGATGCCGTAGAAGAAGCCGTTGCCGCGGACGTCGCCGACGATCGGCAGGTCGTGCAGCTTCTGCAGCGTCGTGAGGAACGCGTTCTCGTTGTCCAGGACGTGCTGGTTGAGACCCTCGCGCTCGAAGATGTCGAGGTTGGCGAGGCCGACCGCCGCGGAGACCGGGTGGCCGCCGAAGGTGTAGCCGTGCAGGAAGGTGTTGCCGCCCTCGTAGAACGGCTCGGCGATGCGGTCCGAGACGATGCAGGCGCCGATCGGGGAGTAGCCCGACGTCATGCCCTTGGCGCAGGTGATCATGTCCGGCACGTAGCCGAACTTGTCGCAGGCGAACATCGTGCCGAGGCGGCCGAAGGCGCAGATGACCTCGTCGGAGACGAGCAGCACGTCGTACTTGTCACAGATCTCGCGGACCCGCTGGAAGTACCCGGGCGGCGGCGGGAAGCAGCCACCGGCGTTCTGTACCGGCTCCAGGAAGACCGCGGCGACCGTCTCCGGTCCCTCGAAGAGGATCTCCTGCTCGATCTGGTCGGCGGCCCAGCGGCCGAAGGCCTCCGGGTCGTCGCCGTGGATCGGGGCGCGGTAGATGTTGGTGTTCGGCACCTTGTGCGTGCCGGGGACCAGCGGCTCGAAGGGGGCCTTCAGGGCCGGCAGGCCGGTGATGGACAGGGCGCCCTGCGGGGTGCCGTGGTAGGCGACCGCACGCGAGATGACCTTGTACTTGGTCGGCTTGCCCTTGAGCTTGAAGTACTGCTTGGCAAGCTTCCAGGCGGTCTCGACGGCCTCGCCGCCACCGGTGGTGAAGAAGACCTTGTTGAGGTCGCCCGGCGCGTAGTCGGCGAGCCGCTCGGCCAGTTCGACGGCCTTCGGGTGGGCGTAGGACCACACCGGGAAGAAGGCCAGTTCCTGGCCCTGCTTGTAGGCAGCTTCGGCGAGCTCGTGACGGCCGTGACCGGCGTTGACCACGAACAGGCCGGACAGGCCGTCGAGGTAGCGCTTGCCCTGGTCGTCATAGATGTAGGTGCCCTCGCCACGCACGATGGTGGGAACGGGCGCGTTCTCGTAGTCCGACATGCGGGTGAAGTGCATCCACAGGTGGTCGTACGCGGTTCGGCTGAGGTCCTTGCTCACGGCTATCGGGTTCCCCACATATAGGTCTGCTTCTTGAGCTTCAGGTAGACGAAACTCTCGGTGGAGCGCACACCGGGGATGGCCCGGATGCGTTTGTTGATCGTTTCCAGCAGGTGGTCGTCGTCCTCGCAGACGATCTCCACCATCAGGTCGAAGGAGCCCGCGGTCATCACCACGTACTCGCACTCGGCCATGGCCGACAGCGCTTCCGCGACGGGATCGAGGTCGCCTTCGACATTGATGCCGACCATCGCCTGCCGCCGGAACCCCACGGTGAGCGGGTCCGTGACGGCGACGATCTGCATCACGCCCTGATCGAGCAGCTTCTGGACGCGCTGCCGCACAGCCGCCTCGGAGAGGCCGACGGCCTTGCCGATCGCGGCGTACGGACGACGCCCGTCCTCCTGGAGCTGCTCGATGATTGCGAGGGAGACGGCATCGACCGCTGGTGACGATCCGTTCCCGGTCCTGGAGTCTGCGCTGCGACTGGCCACGCATCTACTGTGCACCGGGACTCGTCTGTCTTGCAACCCTCGATCGATGAAATTCGTTGTTTGAGGGTCAAGATCTCACTGAATCCGAAGTTCTCGGCGGGTGGGTATGTCGAAAGCGTTACCTCTGCGACTAGGCTGGACGTCCACCCATTGGACGTGTCGACAGGAGGGGTGGTTGTGACCACCGAGGTGCGCCGTCTGCGCAACTACATCAACGGGGAGTTCCGGGACGCCGCGGACGGGCGGACCATCGATGTGGTCAACCCGGCGACGGAAGAGGTCTACGCGACCTCTCCGCTCTCCGGTCAGGCCGATGTCGATGCCGCCATGGAGGCCGCCGCCGCGGCCTTCCCCGCCTGGCGCGACACCACGCCCGCCGAGCGCCAGAAGGCCCTGCTGAAGATCGCGGACGCGTTCGAGGCGCGGGCGGAGGAGCTGATCGCCGCCGAATCCGAGAACACCGGCAAGCCGATCGAGCTCACCCGTACCGAAGAGATCCCGCCGATGGTGGACCAGATCCGCTTCTTCGCGGGCGCGGCGCGGATGCTCGAAGGCCGCTCGGCCGGCGAGTACATGGAGGGGATGACCTCCATCATCCGCCGCGAGCCGGTCGGCGTCTGCGCCCAGGTCGCGCCGTGGAACTACCCGATGATGATGGCGGTATGGAAGTTCGCCCCGGCGCTCGCCGCGGGCAACACGGTCGTCATCAAGCCGTCCGACACCACCCCGGCGTCGACCGTGCTGATCGCCGAGATCATCGGCGACATCCTGCCCAAGGGCGTCTTCAACGTCCTCTGCGGCGACCGCGAGACCGGCCGCGCGATGGTCGAGCACCGGACCCCGGCGATGGCCTCCATCACCGGTTCGGTACGGGCCGGCATGCAGGTCGCCGAGTCCGCCGCCAAGGACGTCAAGCGTGTTCACCTGGAGCTCGGCGGCAAGGCGCCCGTCGTCGTCTTCGAGGACTCCGACATCGCCAAGGCCGTCGAGGGCATTTCCGTCGCAGGCTTCTTCAACGCGGGTCAGGACTGTACGGCCGCGACCCGCGTCCTCGTCCACGAGTCGATCCACGACGAGTTCGTCACCGCGCTCGCCAAGGCCGCCGCGGACACGAAGACCGGGCAGCCGGACGACGAGGACGTGCTCTACGGCCCGCTCAACAACGCCAACCAGCTGAAGCAGGTCAGCGGCTTCATCGACCGGCTGCCCGCGCACGCCAAGGTCGAGGCGGGCGGCCACCGGGTCGGCGAGAAGGGCTACTTCTACGCCCCGACCGTCGTCTCCGGTCTGCGGCAGGACGACGAGATCATCCAGAACGAGGTCTTCGGACCGGTCATCACGGTCCAGTCGTTCACCGACGAGGACCAGGCCGTGGAGTACGCGAACGGCGTCGAGTACGCCCTCGCCTCCTCGGTGTGGACCAAGGACCACGCCCGCGCGATGCGCATGTCCAAGAACCTCGACTTCGGCTGTGTGTGGATCAACACCCACATCCCGCTCGTCGCCGAGATGCCGCACGGCGGATTCAAGAAGTCCGGCTACGGCAAGGACCTCTCCGCGTACGGCTTCGAGGACTACACGCGCATCAAGCACGTCATGACCTCGCTCGACGACTGACACCCAGCGGTGGTGACGGCCCCTCGAATGTGGCACTTCGAGGGGCCGTTCCCGTGTCCGCCGCCTGACGGGGCATCGACAGGGTGTGCGGGAGAGGCCCGCTCTGCTGGACGATTGGTCCATTGTCCGCCGCGTGCCCGGCCGGGCATCCTGCGCAGGTGCGAGCGATCCCGAACAACCCCATGTCCCGCCGGTCCCTGCTGCGCGCCTTCGGGGCGGGAGCGGCCGGTGTCACGCTGGCCGGCTGCGGAGTGCCCGCTGCCTACGTGCAGCCGGGCGACCGCACCGGACACGACTACTCCGGCGGCGACCACACGCTGCATTTCGCCAACTGGCCGCTGTACATCGACACCGACGACAAGGACCAGTCGAAGCGGCCCACCCTCGACGCCTTCACCGAGCGCACCGGGATCTCCGTCACGTACACCGAGGAGATCAACGACAACGACGAGTTCTTCGGGAAGATCAGTCCCGCGCTGATGAACCATCAGCAGACCGGGCGGGACGTGTTCGTCATCAGCGACTGGCTGGTCGCCCGGTTCGTACGGCTCGGCTGGGTGCAGGAGATGGACCGGGCCAAGCAGCCCAATGTCGCCAAATACCTGGACCCGCAGCTGCGTTCCCCCGCCTTCGACCAGGGGCGGACGCACAGCGTTCCCTGGCAGTCCGGGATCACCGGCATCGCGTACAACCGCAAGAAGCTCGGCCGCGAGGTCCGGCACATGAGTGATCTGTGGGCGGACGACCTGCGGGGCAAGGTGACGCTGCTGTCCGGGCTCGACGAGTCCATCGCCCTGCTGATGCAGGGCAACGGCGTCGACATCGCCCGGTGGACGCTGGACGACTTCTACACGATGTGCGACCAGGTGGAGAAGCTGGTGAAGACGAAGCACATCCGCCGATTCACCGGGAACGACTACATCAAGGACCTCTCGACCGGTGATGTGCTCGCCTGCCAGGCGTATTCGGGAGATGTCATCCAGCTGAAGGCGGACAACCCGGAGATCGAGTTCGTGGTGCCGGAGGAGGGAGCCGAGCTCTGGGCGGAGTCGCTCGTGATCCCCAACCTGGCCCGGCACAAGCGCAATGCGGAGAAGCTGATCGACTACTACTACGAGCCGGAGGTCGCCGCGGAGCTCGCGACCTGGGTCAACTACGTCTGCCCCGTCCCGGCCGCCCGCGAGGTGCTGGCCTCCTCGAAGGACGAGGACACCGCGGCGCTCGCCGAGAATCCGCTGATCTTCCCCGACGACGCGATGCGTAGACGGCTGGCGATCGCCCGCGACATCACGTCCGAGGAGCGCACCGAGATGGCGAAGAAGTGGAACTCCATCGTCGGGTTGTGAAGCCGGCCCCGGGGTGACGTAAAAGGCGCGTAAACACGGGCGTACGCTGCGGACATGAGCGAGCGAAGAGCCCTGCTGAGGCGCATACGCGTGTGGTTGGTCGTCTTTATCGTCTGTCTGGTACTGAGTGGGCTGACCGCTTTCCCGCTCGTCCATGAACTCCACTGGGCCGAGGATCTGCTGAGGTCCTCGGCCTCTCCCGTGCCCGAACACTTCCCGGCCCTCATGGAGTGGATCACCCGGGTCCGGACCGGTCTCGACGAGGCCGACGCGACGTACCCGTTCGTGCTGTACGGCACCGACTGGCTGGCTTTCGCGCATCTCGTCATCGCGGTCGCTTTCTACGGTCCGTACCGCGACCCGGTCCGCAACATCTGGGTCGTCGAGTTCGGCATGATTGCCTGCGCCGGGATCATCCCGCTCGCGCTGATCTGCGGACCGATCCGGCACATTCCGTTCTGGTGGTCGGTCATCGACATGTCGTTCGGCGTCTTCGGAGTGCTTCCCCTGCTCGTCGTCCGCCGGATGATCAAGCGGTTGGAAGCGCTGGAGCGGACGCCGGACCCGGTGGCCGGGCCGGCTTCCGCGGCAACGGTCTGAGTCACTGGGCCGACGGGGCACCGAAGGCGGCCACCACGATGTTCATCGCCGTGGCATTCATGCCCTCCCCCTTCGCGTCCGTCGCATTGACGCTGTAGACGAGGGTCCGCGAGAGATCGCGGGTGGCCGCGACGGCTGTGTTGTAGCCCCAGCGGCCACCCGTCTTGCCCCACACCTCACGCCCGCCCAGCCTCATCACCGACAGACCCGCGCTGTAAGCGGCCGGGTCGCCCGTGTCGTACTCCCGTACCGATGCCCCGGGCAGGGTGAACATTTCCTCCAGCAGCGGCCCGCGCACCACCTGCCCGCGGAACAGGGCCCGGATGAAGTGCTCCAGATCGGCGGTGGTGGAGATCAGATCACCCGCCGCCCAGGCGTCCGTCGCGCCCCACACCGTCACATCGCGCAGTTCGCTGGTTCCGTCGGCCCCGGTGAAGACCTGGTAGCCGTGGTTGTGCGGGCCGCGGATCGTCGGGTCGGTGCCGGGGAAACCGGTGTCCTTCAGTCCCAGGGGATCCAGGATGCGGCGGGACACCTCCGACTCGTACGTGCCGCCCGTGACCTTCTCGATCAGCAGGCCCGCCACGGTGTAGCCGATGTTGTCGTAGTGCTGCTGCGTACCGGGCGCGAAGTCCGGCCGCTGGGAGGTGGCTTCGCGCACCATGTCCGCCGCGTCGTGCAGATCGAAGCGGTGCGCGTACCACTCGTCGAGCGTGTCGCCGCCGGAGCCGACGGACGGGATGCCGCTGGTGTGGTTCAGCAGCTGGCGCACGGTGACCTTCTTGTACGCCGCGGGTATCAGCTCCGGCAGATAGCGCCGGACCGGCAGGTTCAGGTCGAGCTTCCCCTCCCCGGCCAGCTGTAGCACGACGGCCGCCGTGAAGACCTTGGTGACCGAACCGGCCCGGAAGCGGCCCCCCGGGTCCGCCAAGAGCCCCGACTCCAGGTCGTGCACACCGGAGCTGCCCCGCCAGGTTCCCGCGGTGCCTGCGACCCGGACGAGCGCGGCCGTGGCGTCGGTCCTCGGGAGCCCGGCGATCGCGGCCCGCAGGGCCTCGGCGTCCGGGGCGGCCTGCCCGGTGGTCGCGGCGGCGGTCGCAGGGGTGCGGTCTGCCGCGAGCGCCGGTCCGGCCGGGCCGGCGGCGATGCCGAGGAGCAGGGCGGCTGCGACGACGGTACGGGAAGTGCGGGCGTTCATGTCCGGTGCCTCCTGGGCGTGGAATCCGTAACTGCTGGTGGACTCCATCCTGTTGATCCGCAGGCCCCGGCGGATCACCCGGCCGAGCGGTCCTCGACGGGCGCTTTTCTCACCTGTGCGGGGGAGGCGGGTGACGGCTGTCCCTCCGGCGAGGGAGTGACGACACCGCACTCGTACGCGCAGATGACCGCCTGGATCCGATCGCGCAGTCCCAGCTTGGACAGCACATGGCCCACATGGGTCTTCACCGTGTGTTCGCTGACGACCAGCGCGGCCGCTATCTCCGCGTTCGACAGACCGCGGGCCAGGTGCAGCAGCGTCTCGCGCTCGCGGGCGGTCAGCACGTCGAGGCGCGCCGCCGACGACGACACGGCCGAGGCCGCCGGCCGCGAAGTGTAGTCGGCGATCAGCCGGCGGGCCACGGAAGGCGCCAGCAGCGAGTCCCCGGCCGCCACCACCCGTACCGCGTGCACCAGATCGTCGCGGCGCACATCCTTGAGCAGAAACCCGCTCGCCCCCGCGTGCAGCGCCTCATAGACGTAATCGTCCGAGTCGAATGTGGTGAGCATGACCGTCCGGCAGCCGGTCTCCGCGCTGATGGCGCGGCACGCCTCGATGCCGTCCGTGCCGGGCATCCGAATGTCGAGCAGCGCCACGTCGGGCGCCAGCCGGCGCACCGCGTCGACTGCCGCGGCGCCGTCGCCCGCCTCGGCCACCACCTCGATGTCCGGCTGTGCGGCCAGGATCATCGCGAAGCCGCTGCGCACGAGCTCCTGGTCATCGGCCACCACCACGCGGATCGTCAACTTCCCACCCCTGTAACCGTATCTGCCTGCGGAATCGTCACCCGGACCCGGAACCCCCGGCCGCCCGGACCCGGGCCGGTGACGGCGGTGCCGTCGTGTGCCGCCGCGCGCTCCCGGATACCGATCAGACCCATGCCGGTGCTGGCGCCGGTGCCGGAACCGCGGCCGTCATCGGTAATGGTGAGGGTCAACGCTTCCGTTCCGTATGCCAGGTGTACGGAAACCGCGTTGGCGGCGGCGTGTTTGACGACGTTCGTCAGGGCCTCCTGCACGATCCGGTGCACCGTGGCCTCGACCGCCAAGCCGAGCGGCCGGGGCGGGCCCGTGACCTCGTACGGGATGTCCAGGCCGCTGCCGCGTACTCGCGCGATCAGTGCCGGCAGTTCGGCCAGTGAGGGCTGAGGTTCCCGGGGTGCGTCCGGTGCGCTCTCGTTCTCGCGCAGCACGCCGAGCATCCGGCGCAGCTGCACCATGGCGTCCCGGCCCGTCTCCGAGATCGCGTCGAACGCCGCCTCGGCACGTTCCGGCGCCGTACGGACCGCGACCGGTCCGGCCTCCGCCTGCACGATCATCAGGCTCACCGCGTGCGACAGGATGTCGTGCATCTCCCGTGCGATCCGGGCCCGTTCGCGCGCCGCCGCCTGCTCGGCCTCGATCCGGTGCGTCAGCTCCAGCTGCCGGGCCCGGTCCTCCACCGCATTCAGATAGGCCTTGCGTGTCACGGTGAACCGGCCGAACGCGTAGGCCGCGGCGAACACGAAGAGGGAGAAGAGCTGCTCCCTGATCTCACTGCTGTCCAGGCCGACCGAGAACACCACCGCCACAGCCGTGAGCGCCGTGATTCCGAGCCGTTTCAGCGGCGAGGAGAGTTCGGCCACCGTGTAGAACGCCACGAGGCCGGTGTACGGGAGCGGCTGGCCCGGACCGTCGACGGCGAACTTGTACAGGCCACCGGCCAGGAGGACGGCGATCAGGGCCGCGACCGGTGCCCGCCGGCGGACGACCAGCGGCAGCACGGTCAAGCTGGTCAGCCCGTACGCCGTCCATGTCGCCTCCGGCAGCTCCGGGGCACGCGGGACGACGAACGGCATGGTCACCGCGGCCTGCACCAGCAGTGCGACGGTGAGGTCCACGGTCCGGGGGCCGGCCCCGAGCACCCTCGGGGCCAGGTTTCTTACGCGCATGCTGTCGGTGCTGTCAGGGCTTCCGGGCGACGGCGCCGAACTGAGCGACCACCGGCGCCGTGGTTCCCGGGTCGGTCCGCCACCGCGCACACGAGACGATGCCCGGCTCGACATGCTCCAGGCCCTCCAGGAACGTGGCGAACTCGGCACGGCTGCGGGCGGTGATCGGCGGGGTGGCGTTCCCGCCCAGCCAGTGGTTCCAGACCCGCGCGTTGTGCGCGATGTCGGAACGGAGTCGGGTGGGACGGGGGCTGCTGTGCGGTTCGGTCACACCTGCTCCTATCGGGCACCGGTTTCGCTCACCAACGATGAGGCATCGCCCATCATGCCGGATCGATCAAGAAAGCTCGGAGGGCCGGAAGTTGGCGAGCAGACTGTGCAGGGCGTCGACCCGGTTGGTGGTGATCGAGTCGACGCCGTGTCCGATCAGACGGCGCATCGTGCGCTTGGTGTCGGCTGTCCAGGCGGAGACCAGCAGCCCGTCCCGGTGGATACGGTCCGTCAGTTCCCGGCTCACCAGACCGAACCGGTAGTTCAGCCAACGCGGCCTCACCACGTCCAGCAGGGCGGGGCGAGGCGGGGCGAGTGTCGTCCAGGTGAGGGCGATCTCCGCGGACGGATCCGCGGCGCGCACCCGCAGCATGGCCTCGGGGCCCGCGCAGTAGTACGTACGCTCCGCGGCCCCGCACTCGCGGACCAGACCGATGGTCTTCCGTACCGACTCGTCGGTGGAGCCGGGCAGATCGAGCATGAGGCGGTGCGCCCCGGCGGCGAGCAGCGCCTCGCGCAGGGTGGGCACACCGCCCGCGGTCAGCTCGGTGAGCTCCTGATGGGTGAGCCGGTCCAGTCTGCGTGCGTGGCCCCACAGCCGCTCCAGCGTGGCGTCGTGCAGCAGGACCGGCACCCCGTCTCGGGTGACCCGGACATCGATCTCGACCGCGTCCGCCCCCCGTTCGACGGCGGAGCGGATCGAGGGGAGGGTGTTCTCGCGGACACGGTAGGGATCGCCGCGGTGAGCTACGGCGGTGACAGAGGCGGCCATGGGGCCATTGTCACCACCGGCGGTCACCGGCCGGTTCGCCGCAGCCAGTCCGACGTGTACGTGTCGATCTCGGCGGCCAGCGTCCGCTTGCCGGCCGGGTCGAGGTACGAGGCCTCCACCGCGTTCTTCGCGAGCCCGGCAAGACCCTGCTCGTCCAGACCGAGGAGTCGGGCCGCCACCGCGTACTCGTTGTTGAGGTCGGTGCCGAACATCGGCGGGTCGTCGCTGTTGATGGTGACCAGGACTCCGGCGTCCACCATCTCCTTGACCGGGTGCAGGTCGAGATCGGTCACGGCACGGGTTGCGATGTTCGAGGTCGGGCAGACCTCCAGCGCGATCCGGTGTTCGGCGAGGTGGTCGAGGAGCCTGCGGTCCCGGGTGGCGCTGGTGCCGTGGCCGATGCGCTCGGCGCGCAGTTCGGTGAGGGCGTCCCAGATCGTCTGCGGGCCCGTGGTCTCCCCGGCATGCGGGACGGAATGCAGCCCCTCGGCGATCGCCCGGTCGAAGTAGGGCTTGAACTGCGGGCGGGGCACGCCGACCTCGGGACCGCCGAGCCCGAACGAGACGAGGCCCTCCGGCCGGAGGTCCACCGCGAGCCGGGTGGTCTCCGCGGCGGCTTCCAGTCCGGCCTCGCCGGGAATGTCGAAGCACCAGCGCAGAACGACCCCGAGCTCGGCCTCGGCGGCCTTGCGGGCGTCCTCTATCGCCTCCATGAAACCCTGCTCCGGAATGCCGCGCCGGGTCGAGCTGAACGGGGTGACAGTCAGTTCCGCGTACCGGATGTTCTGCCGGGCCATGTCCCGGGCGACCTCGAAGGTCAGCAGCCGGACATCCTCCGGGGTGCGGACCAGGTCCACGACGGAGAGATAGACGTCGATGAAGTGGCCGAAATCGGTGAAGGAGAAGTAGTCGGCCAGCGCCTCGGGGTCGGTGGGGACCTTGGAGTCCGGGTGATGGGCGGCCAGTTCGGCGACGATGCGGGGCGAGGCGGATCCGACATGGTGGACATGCAGTTCGGCCTTGGGCAGCCCCGCGATGAAGGCGTGCAGATCGGTCATCGGATCCTCCGGGGGCGTGACGTGGAGCGGTCCGGGCACGGGACGGCCCGGTGTGGGACGGGGAACATCGTAGGCCGGAGCGGCGGTTGCCGGGTCGGGCCGTAGCATGACGGGACCACGATGGGGGAGGCCCATGTCAGAGAACACAGAGCAGCCCGCGGACGGGGCTGCGCCACGCGATCCGTGGGCTCCGCCGGACAACAGGGTGCCGCTGGAGAAGCAGACCGGTGACCCGCGCCCGCCCGGTGTGCACGACCAGCAGACGGTCACCTCGATGCCGGCCACAGGAACGGGACCGGCGCCCACGGCGGGGTTCGGCGCCGCACCGGGGACCGGCCCCTTTGCCGCACCGGGAGCCGGCCCCTTTGCCGCACCGGGAGCCGGCCCCCTGCCCGGAGCGGGACAGGCGCCCGGGGACGTCCCGCCGCCGCCGATCGCGCCGAGCGGTCCCGGGCAGCAGTTCCCTCCGGCAGGACAGTACGGATACCCGGCCGCACCCGCCCCGCAGTACGGCGGTTATCCGGGATACCCCGGCTACGGCCAGGCGGCCTGGGGCGGACCGGCACCCGCAAACGGGCTCGGTATCGCGTCGATGGTGCTCGGCATCATCGCTGTGGCCGGCTTCTGCATGTGGGGGCTCGGGGTCGTCCTCGGCGTCCTCGCGCTGATCTTCGGTCTCATAGGCCGCGGCCGGGTCAGCCGGGGTGAGGCGAACAACGGCGGCGTCGCGCTGGCCGGCATCATCCTGGGCTCGCTCGGCATCGTGATCAGCGGAGCGTTCCTGGGCTTCCTGATCTGGGGCGTGAGCCACGACTTCAACCACCACGACCCCTACGACGACACGTACGGAATGTCCCTGGTCGTGGACGGCACGCGGTAGAGGCAGGAATGCCGCCGCACAGAACAAGGCCCGCGGGGCGGTGGGGAATACCCCGACCGCCCCACGGGCCTTTTCATGTCGCGTCGGGCACGGCGCGCAGCCGTGTTCGCGCTTCCATGAGGGCGAACCCCAGCAGATTCAGCCCCCGCCAGCGCTCCGGATCCTCCGCTCGCGGGTCGTCCGCCGCCAGTCCGATGCCCCAGATCCTGTCCAGGGGGCTCGCCTCGACCAGCACCCGGTCCCCGGTGTTCAGCAGGAACGCGCGCAGCCCGGCGTCCTGGCCGAACTTGTGGACACTGCCCGCCACCACCAGGGCGAACCGCTCCCGCTCCCACACCGTGTCGTCGAAGGCGCGGACCAGCCGGCCCGCCTTCTTCGCCGCCGCTGGGCTGCTCGCGGACAGCGCACGGCGCTCCGCCTCCGCGTCGCCGAAGAGCCGCGCCTTGCCGGCCATCATCCAGTGCTCGGCCGACGCGTATGTCACCCCGTCGACCGTGAACGGCGAAGGCCACCACTGGCTGAGGCAGCTCGCGCCGATCCGCCCGTCCGGCCGAGGACGGTGCCCCCAGAACGGCAGGTACGTCACTTTCTCACCGCGACGGGTTCGCGCCAGGAGCTCGCTCAGGTGTTCCATGACATGCGAGTCTGGCATCCGCCACTGACACTCCGTACGTGGATTTCCGCGGCGACGCGACACATGGTCGACAGATTCCGTCGCGTAACCAAAAGGCAACAACGGAATCACTTGTTGAGGTCAGCCTCCTCTGCCAGGATCGGCACTCAAATCGAGCAGAAGGTACGCCGCCCCGGTTCACGGAGACAGCGGCGGAGGAGAGCGTCATGGGCAACGGCTTCCACGTGCGGGACCGCTTCGCGGCCGGCGCGCAGTACATCGGCGGAAAGTTGCGCTCCGGCACATCGGGACGCAGCCACGACGTCGTGAACCCGGCTACGGGCGAGATCGTCTACACCTACGAACTGGCGGGCACCGCCGATGTCGACGCGGCCGTCGCGGCCGCCCGCGAGGCGTTCCCCGGCTGGTCGGGTGCCACGCCGGGCGAGCGGTCCGAGGCGATGCACCGGTTCGCCGCCGTCCTCGCGGAGCAGGCCGACGACTTCGCGTACGCCGAGTCGCTCCAGTGCGGCAAGCCCATCAAGCTCTCCACCGAGTTCGACGTGCCCGGCACCGTCGACAACACCTCCTTCTTCGCCGGCGCCGCCCGCCACCTGGAGGGCAAGGCCGCCGGGGAGTACGACGGCGACCACACCTCGTACGTACGCCGCGAGGCCATCGGCGTCGTCGGCTCGATCGCCCCCTGGAACTACCCGCTCCAGATGGCCGCCTGGAAGGTCCTCCCGGCGGTCGCGGCGGGCAACACGATCGTGCTGAAGCCCGCCGAGATCACCCCGCTGACCTCGCTGATGTTCGCCCAGGCGGCCACTGAGGCAGGCATCCCGGACGGTGTGATCAACATTGTCACCGGCGCGGGCAAGGACGCGGGCGAACATCTCGTCGGCCACCCGGACGTCGTGATGACCTCCTTCACCGGCTCCACCGCCGTCGGCAAGCGGGTCGCGGAGATCGCCACCGCCACCGTCAAGCGCCTCCACCTCGAACTCGGCGGCAAGGCCCCCTTCGTGGTCTTCGACGACGCCGACCTGGAGGCCGCTGTCAACGGCGCGGTCGCCGGAGCGCTCATCAACACGGGCCAGGACTGCACCGCCGCCACCCGCGCCTACGTCCAGCGGCCGCTCTACGACGCCTTCGTTCAGGGCGTCGCCTCGCTGATGGAGACCGTCCGGCTCGGCGACCCCTTCGACCCGTCGACCGACCTCGGCCCGCTGATCAGCCACGCCCAGCGGGACCGGGTCGCCGGTTTCGTCGAGCGCGCCCGTGCGTACGCCACCGTCGTCACCGGCGGTGAGGCCCCCGGCGGCGACCTCGCGGACGGTGCCTACTACCGGCCGACCCTCGTCGCGGGCGCCGCCCAGGACAGCGAGATCGTGCAGTCGGAGATCTTCGGCCCGGTCCTGGTCGTGCTGCCCTTCGACACCGACGACGAGGGCATCGCCCTCGCCAACGACACCCCGTACGGACTCGCCGCCTCCGCCTGGAGCCGCGACCTGTACCGGGCGGGCCGCGCCACCCGCGAGATCAAGGCGGGCTGCGTCTGGGTCAACGACCACATCCCGATCATCAGCGAGATGCCGCACGGCGGATACAAGGCCAGTGGCTTCGGCAAGGACATGTCGGTGTACTCGTTCGAGGAGTACACACAGGTCAAGCACGTGATGTACGACAACACCGCGGTCGTCCGGAAGGACTGGCACCGCACGATCTTCGGGGACCGATAGCCAGGCCGGACAACGGCCACACTCACCCGAAAGGGCAACGCGCATGGAGCAGTACGAGCCGGAGCACCTCTCCGCGGCCCAACTGGCCGCGATGCGGCGCAGTCTTACCAGTGGCAGGGGTGCCCTCACCCGCCGTTCGTTGCTGCGCGCCTCCGGCATGGGCGCGCTCGCGCTCGGCGGCCTGGGCACGCTGAGCGCGTGCGGTATCCCGCCCGCGAAGCGGGAGGGGGACGCAGCAGCGGCATCCGACGACCACTCGGCCAAGGAGAAGCAGGTCAACTTCTCCAACTGGACCGAGTACATGGACGTCACCGACGACGGCAAGCACCGGCCCACCCTGGAGGCGTTCACGGAGCGCACCGGGATCCAGGTCAAGTACACCGAGGACATCAACGACAACGTCGAGTTCTTCGGCAAGATCAAGCCGCAGCTCGCGGCCGGCCAGGACACCGGCCGCGACATCATCTGCGTCACCGACTGGCTGGCCGCGCGCGTCGTCCGCCTCGGCTGGGCGCAGAAACTCGACGCGTCGCACCTGCCGCACGCCTACGCCAACCTCTCGGCCCAGTTCCGCTCCCCGGACTGGGACCCCGGCCGCGCCTACTCGTACCCGTGGGCGGGCATTCCCACCGTCATCGCCTACAACTCCAAGGCGACCGGAGGCCGTAAAGTCGATTCCGTCAGCCAGCTGCTCGACGACCCGAAGCTCAAGGGACGGGTCAGCTTCCTCTCGGAGATGCGCGACTCCATCGGCATGACCCTGCTCGACATGGGCAAGGACCCGGGCACCTTCACCGACGCCGACTACGACGCCGCGATCGGCCGGCTCCAGAAGGGCGTCGACAAGAACCAGATCCGGCGCTTCACCGGCAACGACTACACGGCAGACCTCGACAAGGGCGACATCGCCGCCTGCGTCGCCTGGGCGGGCGACATCATCCAGCTTCAGGCCGGAAACCCGGACATCAAGTACGCCATCCCGGCCGCCGGTTACATCATTTCCAGCGACAACCTGCTCGTCCCGGTGAAGGCCCGGCACAAGACCAACGCCGAGAAGCTCATCGACTACTACTACGAGCCGTCGGTCGCCGCCAAGCTCGCCGCGTACATCAACTTCGTCTGTCCGGTCGACGGAGTCCGCGACGAACTGGCGAAGATCGACCAGGCGATGGCCGACAACGTCCTGATCCTTCCCGACAAGGAGATGGCGGCCCGGTCGCACGCCTTCCGCTCGCTGACCTCCAAGGAAGAGACGGCGTACGAGGAGAAGTTCGCCAAGCTCATCGGCGCCTGACCGACCCGCCTTTCCTTCCCCCGATCTCCCCCTGACACCACTGGGACTCCGACCCATGACACAGCAGCAGACCGAAGGCGGCGACGTCCGCCTCACCGGGATCAGCAAGACGTACGGCTCCTTCAAAGCCGTCCAGCCGCTCGATCTGACCGTCCCGCAGGGCTCCTTCTTCGCCCTGCTCGGGGCGTCCGGCTGCGGCAAGACCACCACCCTGCGGATGATCGCGGGGCTGGAGGAGGCCACCACCGGCACCATCTCGCTGGGCGGCCGGGACATCACCGACCTCCCTCCGTACAAGCGGCCCGTCAACACCGTCTTCCAGAGCTATGCGCTCTTCCCGCACCTCGACATCAGCGAGAACGTCGCCTTCGGTCTGCGCCGGCGCGGCATCAAGTCGGTCAAGAAGCAGGTCGACGACATGCTGGAGCTCGTCCAGCTCGGCGACTTCGCCAAGCGCAAACCGCACCAGCTCTCCGGCGGCCAGCAGCAGCGTGTCGCCGTCGCCCGCGCGCTGATCAACCACCCGCAGGTGCTCCTGCTCGACGAGCCGCTCGGCGCCCTCGACCTCAAGCTGCGCCGCCAGATGCAGCTGGAGCTCAAGCGCATCCAGACCGAGGTCGGCATCACGTTCATCCATGTCACCCACGACCAGGAGGAGGCCATGACCATGGCCGACACCGTCGCGGTGATGAACGCGGGTCGCGTCGAACAACTCGGCGCACCGTCCGATCTGTACGAGAATCCGAAGACGACGTTCGTCGCCAACTTCCTCGGCACCTCCAACCTCATCGAGGGCGAGATCACCGAGGCCGGCGAGGACATCCTGGTCGGTGCGGGCGGCATGACGCTGCGGCTGCCCGCCGGGCGGTGCCAGGCGCCGACCGCCCGTGGCGGCAAGCTGCTGCTCGGCGTCCGTCCGGAGAAGATCTCCCTCGCCCATGCCGACGACGCGGACTCCATAGCCGCCGGACGCAACCGGGTCACCGGCCGGATCACCGACTCCAGCTTCATCGGTGTCTCCACGCAGTACGTGGTCGAGAGCCCGGCCGGCAAGGCGCTTCAGGTGTACGAGCAGAACATCGAGCGCGACACCCGGCTCACCCCGGGAGCCGAGGTCGTCCTGCACTGGAACCCCGCGCACACCTTCGGCCTCGACGCGGCCCAGGACATCGACGCAGGCGTGGAGACGGTGGAGGACGCGACGTGACCGTCACCGAAGCGCCGCCCGCGCCGCCCACAGACCCCGCCGAACTCCCTGTACGCAAAGCCTCCACCCGCAAGCGGCTCGTGCCGTACTGGCTGCTGCTCCCCGGCATCCTGTGGCTCATCGTCTTCTTTGCGCTGCCGATGGTCTACCAGGCGTCGACCTCCGTACAGACCGGATCCCTGGAGAAGGGGTTCGAGGTCACCTGGCACTTCCAGACCTACTGGGACGCGCTGTCCGAGTACTACCCGCAGTTCATCCGGTCCCTGCTGTACGCGGGCACCGCGACGATCCTGTGCCTGCTGCTCGGCTACCCGCTCGCGTATCTCATCGCGTTCAAGGCGGGCCGCTGGCGCAACGTGGTGCTGGTGCTGGTCATCGCGCCGTTCTTCACCAGCTTCCTGATCCGTACGCTCGCCTGGAAGACGATCCTCGCGGACGGCGGTGCGGTCGTCGAGGTGCTGAACACCCTGCACGTCCTGGACGTCACCAGCTGGCTCGGCTGGACCGAGAACAACCGGGTGCTGGCCACGCCGATGGCGGTGGTCTGCGGTCTGACCTACAACTTCCTGCCGTTCATGATCCTGCCGCTCTACACCTCGCTTGAGCGGATCGACGGCAGGCTGCACGAGGCGGCCGGCGACCTGTACGCCACCCCCGCCACCACCTTCCGCAAGGTGACGTTCCCGCTCTCCATGCCGGGCGTCGTCTCCGGCACGCTGCTGACCTTCATCCCGGCCAGTGGTGACTACGTCAACGCGGAACTGTTGGGCTCCACCGACACCAAGATGGTCGGCAGCGTCATCCAGACCCAGTTCCTGCGCGTCCTCGACTACCCGATGGCGGCCGCGCTCTCCTTCATCCTCATGGCGGTGGTCCTGCTGATGGTCACCGTCTACATCCGCCGCTCCGGGACGGAGGACCTGGTCTGATGTCCGTACTGCGCTGGCTCCGCCGCCATCTGATCGTCATCGCGGGTCTGCTGACCCTCGCGTACATGATCCTGCCGAACATCGTCGTCATGGTGTTCTCCTTCAACAAGCCGAACGGGCGCTTCAACTACGCCTGGCAGCGCTTCTCACTGGACGCCTGGAAGGATCCCTGCGGCGTCGCCGACATGTGCGGCTCGCTCTCGCTCTCTCTCCAGATCGCCACCTGGGCGACCATCGGCGCGACCGCGCTCGGCACGATGATCTCCTTCGCACTGGTCCGCTACCGCTTCCGGGCGCGCGGTGCGATCAACTCGCTGATCTTCCTGCCGATGGCGATGCCCGAGGTCGTCATGGCCGCCTCGCTGCTCACGCTCTTCCTCAACATGGGTGCGCAGCTCGGTTTCTGGACGATCCTCATCGCGCACATCATGTTCTGCCTGAGTTTCGTCGTGACGGCGGTCAAGGCGCGCGTGATGTCGATGGACCCGAGGCTGGAGGAGGCGGCCCGCGATCTGTACGCGGGCCCCGTGCAGACGTTCCTGCGGGTGACCCTGCCGATCGCCGCCCCCGGAATCGCCGCGGGAGCGCTGCTCGCGTTCGCGCTCTCCTTCGACGATTTCATCATCACCAATTTCAACGCGGGCTCGACCGTGACCTTCCCCATGTTCGTCTGGGGTTCGGCACAGCGCGGCACACCCGTGCAGATCAACGTCATCGGCACGGCGATGTTCATCATTGCCGTACTGGTGGTTGTCGCCGGCCAGCTGATCGCGAACCGGCGGAAGAACAGCGCACGACCCTGAAGTCCTGAAGGAGTTGGAAACCATGGCCCCAGTTGCCATGCGTACTGCTGCACAATCGCTCTCCGGCGCCCGGCCGGTCTCGTTCTGGCTGGACGACCCCGGCAGGCCCGACGCGCTTCCCGCGCTCACCGGCGACGAACACTGCGATCTGCTCGTCATCGGCGGCGGATACAGCGGACTGTGGACCGCACTGATCGCCAAGGAACGCGACCCGGAACGAGACGTCGTACTGATCGAGGGGCACGAGGTGGGCTGGGCCGCCTCGGGCCGCAACGGCGGATTCTGCGCCGCTTCCCTCACCCATGGCCTCCCCAACGGCTTGGAACGCTGGCCTGACGAGATCAAGAAGCTGGAGGAGATGGGCGAGCAGAACCTCGACGCCATCGAGGCGGCTGTCGCCCGCTACTCCATCGACTGCGAGTTCGAGCGCACCGGCGAGATCGATGTCGCCACGGAACCCCACCAGCTCGAAGAACTCCGGGAATGGCACCGGGAAACGGAGAAACTCGGCTTCACCGGAGTGGAATTCCTCGATCAGGACGCCCTGCGCGCGGAGGTCGACTCACCGACATTCCTGGGTGGGCTCTGGGACCGGCGCGGGGTCGCCATGCTGCACCCCGCCAAGCTCGCCTGGGGGCTGAAGCGGGCCTGCCTCGAGCTGGGCGTACGGGTGTACGAGCACACGCGGGGCCTCGAACTGGCCAGGACCGCCACCGGGATGGCGGTCCGCACGCCGTACGGGAAGGTCCTCGCCCGACGGGTCGCGCTGGGCACGAACATCTTCCCGTCACTGGTGAAGCGAGTGCGTCCGTACACCGTCCCGGTCTACGACTACGCGTTGATGACCGAACCGCTCACCGCCGACCAGCTCGCCTCCATCGGCTGGAAGAACCGGCAGGGGCTCGGCGACAGCGCCAACCAGTTCCACTACTTCCGGCTCTCGGCGGACAACCGGATCCTGTGGGGCGGCTATGACGCGATCTATCCGTACGGTGGCCGGCTGAGCGCCGATCTCGACCAGCGGCCGGAGACGTTCCTCAAGCTCGCGGGCCAGTTCTTCGAATGCTTCCCGCAGTTGGCCGGGGTGCGTTTCAGCCACGCATGGGGTGGTGCGATCGACACCTGTTCCCGCTTCTCCGCCTTCTTCGGGACGGCCCATCAGGGTCGGGTCGCCTACGCCGCCGGATTCACCGGGCTCGGTGTCGGAGCAACCCGCTTCGGCGCCGATGTGATGCTCGACCTGCTGTCCGGCGAAAGGACCGAGCGGACCGGTCTGGAAATGGTGCGCACCAAGCCGATGCCGTTCCCCCCGGAGCCGTTCGCCTGGGCTGGGATCGAACTCACGAAGAGGTCCCTGGCCAGGGCGGACAACAATGGCGGGCACCGCAATCTGTGGCTGCGGACGATGGACCGCCTGGGGCTCGGCTTCGACAGCTGACCGGGCCGTGAGCGACCGCTTCGACAACGGTGAGTTCTCGAAGAATGTCGACGCCTACTCCGTCGGCTGACGCCGCCGTGAAGAACGGCTCGACCAGCTGAGCGCCAGGAGGAGCAGCCCGCTCAGGCACCAGCTGCCGAGCACATCCAGCGGCCAGTGATAGCCGCGCAGCACCAGACCGATGCCCGTCGCCACAGTCAGCAGGACAGCGGCGACGGGCATTGTCCATGACCACTTCGACCGCCCTGCCGGACCTGTGCGCGGGGCGAGCAGCAGCGCTGCAGCCCCGTACGCCACCGCGGCCGTCGCCGCATGGCCCGACGGGTAGTAGCCGGTTGCCTCGGTCAGCGGTCCCGGACGGGCGATCACGTCCTTGAGCGGGACGATCAGCGCGGGTACCGCCGCCATGGCGAGCGCCGCGAACAGCGGCGCACGGCGTGCGCCGCGCAGCAGCGCGTAGATGATCGCGCCCCCCAGGACCGGGAGCGCGACCTGCATGTTGCCGAGATCGGCGAGGAATTCGGTGAGCCGGGCGGGACCGTGTCCGACGACGGTCCGGCCGATCCGCTCGTCCAGCCCGCGCAGCGGGCCGTCGGCCGCGACCTGCCAGGTGAGGAGCGCGAAGGCCGTGAGCAGCGACGACACCAGCGAAAGGAGAAAAGCCGACCGCCCCGGAACAGGGGGGGTGGTTCCGGGGCGGCCGCCTGGACCGGGTTGCCGCGCGCCCCGGGGGGTTTGGGGCGAGCGGCCATCCGATCGGTGAGGAGTTCCGGAGCCAGAGGCTCCAGTGGTGTGCGCGAAGGCACGACCAGGACGGTGCTGGGGAAGCTCCGACCCGGCCTCACTCGCAGTGCCCTGCGAGCAGGGTGTTTCTCTCATCTGCAGAAACCGTACGGCAGCCGATGGGGGACCGACAGCCGGAATCGGATCCCGCCATCGGCCCCCCACACCTTCTTCACAGACCCTCACGTGGGCCCGATCGGGATCGGCTCCGGGACCGGATCAGATCTGGGTGAAAGCCTGCTCGATGACGTCGAGGCCCTCGTTCAGCAGGTCCTCGCCGATCACCAGCGGCGGCAGGAAGCGCAGCACATTGCCGTACGTGCCACAGGTGAGGACGAGCACGCCCTCGGCGTGGCAGGCCTTCGCAAGCTTGGCGGCGGCCTCCGGGTTCGGGTCCTTCGTGCCGGACTTCACCAGCTCGATCGCGATCATCGCGCCGCGGCCGCGGATGTCACCGATGACATCGCCGTTCGGCAGCTTCGCCTGCATCTCGGCGAGGCGGCCCTTCATGACCTCCTCGATGCGCTTCGCCTTCCCGTTCAGGTCCAGCTCACGCATGGTCTCGATGGCGCCGAGCGCACCCGCGCAGGCCACCGGGTTACCGCCGTACGTACCGCCGAGGCCGCCCGCGTGCGCGGCGTCCATGATCTCGGCGCGGCCGGTCACTGCGGAGAGCGGCAGACCGCCCGCGATGCCCTTGGCGGTGGTGATCAGGTCGGGTACGATGCCCTCGTCCTCACACGCGAACCACTGGCCGGTACGGCAGAAGCCGGACTGGATCTCGTCCGCGACGAAGACGATGCCGTTGTCCTTGGCGAACTGCGCGATGGCGGGGAGGAAGCCCTTCGCCGGCTCGATGAAGCCGCCCTCGCCGAGCACCGGCTCGATGATGATCGCGGCGACGTTGTCGGCGCCGATCTGCTTGGTGATCTGGTCGATGGCCTGGGCGGACGCTTCGGCGCCGGCGTTCTCCGCACCGGTCGGCCAGCGGTAGCCGTACGCCACCGGGACGCGGTAGACCTCGGGCGCGAACGGACCGAAGCCCTGCTTGTACGGCATGTTCTTGGCGGTCAGCGCCATCGTGAGGTTCGTCCGGCCGTGGTAACCGTGGTCGAAGACGACGACGGCGGTGCGCTTGGTGTAGATACGGGCGATCTTCACGGCGTTCTCGACGGCCTCGGCGCCGGAGTTGAACAGCGCGGACTTCTTGGCGTGGTCGCCCGGCGTCAGCTCGGCGAGCTGCTCACAGACCTCGACGTACCCCTCGTACGGCGTGACCATGAAACAGGTGTGGGTGAAGTCGGCCAGCTGCGCGGACGCGCGGCGTACGACGGCCTCGGCGGAGGCGCCGACCGAGGTCACGGCGATGCCGGAGCCGAAGTCGATCAGGCGGTTGCCGTCCACGTCCTCGATGATCCCGCCACCGGCACGGGCGGTGAACACCGGCAGGGTGGAGCCCACACCTGCGGCGACCGTCGCGAGACGGCGGGCCTGCAGCTCCACCGACTTCGGGCCGGGAATGGCAGTGACGACGCGGCGCTCCTGCGGAATTGCGGTCATGCGGGGCTCCTGGGGGTGTTTCGGACGCTTCTCTCTGCAGGCTAGGGGCGAGGCCGGGGGTCCGGCATGTTCCGTTCGGGAGAAGTGCCGGGTCGCGGTTGTCCGTCACGGACATAGCGACCGGTATGGCCCTCGGCCCGGCAGCAGGTGCGAGACATCCCGATCAACAGCGTCTGACGGAGTGGTACGGGGCACTAGATTGAGGGGATCGGGCGCCCGCGCCCGGAGTTACCGGTCGGCGCTGGTCAGGGGACGAGGGACAGCACATGGACACCGAGGGCACGTACGACTCACGCGGCACCCGCTCCGGTCATTCGGTGCCGCGCCCGGCCGGCCCACCACCGCCCGTGCTGCCGCCCATGCCGGGCCACGCACCGGCCTCCGGGCCCTCCCTCGGGGATTGGCTGCGCATCCCCAGGCCCATCGCTGAACCGGGCGTCTGGCGGTTCGGTCACACCTCCCGGCCCGCCCAGGAAGAGGAACGCACGCCCGACCGCACCCTGCTCAGCGGAGCCGCGATCTCCCTGTTGGCCGCCATCCTCGTCTGGTCGCTCTGGCGCAACGGATACATCCCGTACTGGCGGGTCCCGCTGAAGCTCTTCACCCCGGACGGCTGGTGGGGACCGTTCGGCGATCAGCCGCTGACCCATGGGGCCGTACGGGCGCTCGACATATACCGCCTCCTGATCATCGGAGCGATCTTCTACGGGTTCGGCCGCTTGGGTAACTGGCGCGCCGCGTTCGAACGATGGGTCGGGGGCCGGGGACCCGCCGCCCGGGCCGGCGGCGCCGCGGTCGCCGCCCTGCTGGTCTGGATCCTCGTATGGAACGGGACCGTGCCGGGCATGGAGCTCACCTTCAGCTTCGCCGCACCGTGGCTGGGCACCGACCGCACCGTGACCACCGCGGTCACGTACACGCTGTACGCCCTGATCACCCTGGTGATCGTGTGGCCGTTCGCGAAGCTCGGACGATGGGCGGAACTGCGGCGCCGGACCTCCGGCGGCAACGGACCGCAGCACCCGCCGACGGCCCACGCCGCCACGACCGGGCGCGCGAACGACCACGTGCACGGCGGCACGGCTCAGGACACGGGCCGCGGCACCGAAGGCCGCACGGACGACGGCGCGGACGATCCGGCCGAGTGGCCCGATCTGCGCGCCGCCGGACAGAATCAGGCCGCCGCCAAGCTCTCCCAGGAGACGCGGTCGGGCCGCATGAACGACGTCGACTACGTCCGTATCCGACGTGCCTGGACGTCCGTACGCGCCGACAGCAGCCGGCTCCCCGCCTTCACCGACACCGTGCTGCGCAACGGCGCCGCCGCCTGCACCCACCCCTCCGGCACACGTGATCTCCCGGTCCGGGCCTCCCGGCACGATCTGCTGGTCGACCAGGTCAGACTCGGCACCGTCGACGACAGCGAACGCAACCCCTACGCACGCCGCGGCAACGGCATCGCCCTCGACCCCGGGCTGCTCGGCACGTCCCTGTTGGCGGTCGGACCGCCGGGGGCGGGCAAGAGCCGCGCATTGATCCGGCCGGTCGTCGAATCCCTCGCCCTCCAGGCGCTCGCCGGGCGCGCCGCCGTCGTCGCGGTGTGCGCCGCCGGAACCCAGCTCGGCGCCGACGAGGGCTTCGACGTCGTGGTCAAGCTCGGCGACCCGTCCTCCGTCCACGATCTCGACCTGTACGGAGGCACCACCGACCCCGACGAAGCCGCTGCCGTGCTGGCCGAGGGGCTCATCGGTGATCTCCAGGAGGTGGACAGCCGGCGCGCCGCCACCACCCTCGCCCAGCTCCTCGGTCCCTACCGCGCCGCCCACGGCCGCTTCCCCTCCGTCCCGGAGCTGCGGGAACTGCTCGACGGCGTACCGGAGACGCTCTCCACCCTGCGCGCGGCCCTCGACGACGCGGGCCGCCAGGACATGCACCGCGAACTGGACGCGCGCACCCGCCAGTCCGGCGCCCCCGGCGACGCCGGACCCGCGCTCGCCGACCGGGTCGCGCTCCTCGACCGGCCCGCGTTCGCCGATTTCTTCGACACCACCGGCAAGGCCCGCCCCTTCTCCCTGCGGGCCCTGGAACACCCGCTGAGGGTCCGTATCGACCTGCCCGAACGCGGCCACGCCGAGGCGTCGCGGATGCTGGCCCGCCTCGTCCTCGCGCAATTCACAGCGAGTGCCGCCACCCGAACGGACCGCTCGCTCTTCGCCTGCCTCGTCCTCGACGACGCGACCCGCACCCTGACCCCCGACACCGTCCGCGGAATCCAGCGGCTGCGCTCCGCGCACGCCGGAGCCGTGGTCACGCTGCGCACCCTCGACGACGTCCCGGAGAACCTCCACACGGCGCTGCTCGGCGCCGTGGGCTGCCGGATGGCGTTCTCCGGGATCACCACCTGGGACGGCAAGAAGTTCGCCGAGGCGTGGGGCACGGAATGGGTCGAGACGAGGGACGTCACCCAGCGCACGGTCTTCGCCGACCAGCCGATGACCCGGGCCATCCACGCCTTCCGCAAACTGGTCACCGGTAAGGCCGTGACCACGGACGCGGTGACCGTACGCCAGGTCGAACGCGAACGCTGGTCCGCCTCCGAACTGGCCCATCGCGTTCCGGCAGGACACGCGGTCCTGTCCCTCACGACCGTACGGGGGGACCATGCGCCGCCCCTGCTGGTGAACCTGAACGGCTGACCCGTGTCCGTGGGGCCCTTGACGTGCGGACCGGGTCCTCCGCAGCGGATCCGGCGGGCGGGAACGGTGCCATATCTCCGGGAGAGGTTACGGCGGACCCTGCCGCCCTGGCAGAATCGGGAGGAGCCGTTCGTACGGGACGGCAAAATCGACTCCTGAAGGTCCCGCGGTCTCCATGCCCCCCACTCTCGCCTCGCTCGTCCAGCACTCGGCGCTCAAACTCACGGTGCGTGCGGGGGCGGACCGGCTTGACCAGCCCGTGCGCTGGGCGCATGCCAGCGAGCTCGCCGACCCCGTCCCTTACATGGAGGGGGGAGAACTCCTTCTCGTCACCGCCACCAACCTCGACGCGGAGAACCCCGAAGCGATGCGACGGTACGTGCGACGGCTGGCCGGCGCCGGAGTCGTCGGGCTGGGCTTCGCCGTGGGCGTCAACTACGACGACGTACCCCAGCCGCTGATCGACGCTGGGGAGGAGGCCGGGCTGCCGATCCTGGAAGTGCCGCGCCGCACCCCGTTCCTCGCCATCGCCAAGGCTGTTTCGTCGGAGATCGCCGCCGACCAGTACCGGGCGGTGACAGCGGGGTTCGAGGCCCAGCGGGATCTGACCAAGGCCGCACTCGCGGGGGACGGACCCGCCGAACTCCTCGCCCGGCTCGCCGCGCAGGTCGACGGCTGGGCCGCGCTGTACGACGCCTCCGGCGCCGTCGTGGCCGCCGCCCCTGACTGGGCCGCCCGGCGTGCCGCCCGGCTCACCCCCGATGTGGAGCGCCTGCGAGAGCGCCCTGCTCCGGCGAGCGTGGTCCTCGGCGACACCGACGACCGGGTCGAGCTCCAGACCCTGGGCACCGGCCGCAGGGCCCGCGGCGCCCTGGCCGTGGGCACCGGCTCGGCTCTCGGCACCGCCGAGCGGTACGCCGTGCACTCGGCCGTCGCCCTGCTGACACTCACCACCGCCCGCTCGCGCTCCCTCCAAGGTGCTGAGCAGCGGCTTGGCGCGGCGGTGCTGCGGATGCTCCTGGCCGGCCAGCCGGACCACGCGCGGGCGGTTGCCGGGGATCTGTACGGAGGGCTGCTCGACGCTCCTTTCCGGCTGCTGATCGCGGAGGCGGCCGAGCCGTCGACACCGGCGCTGCTCGGTGAGGCGATGGAGGCGGCGGCCTCCCGGGCCGGCGAGACGCTGTTGACGGTTCCCGAGGGCGAGCGGCTCGTCGTCCTGGCCGCGGACGGTGGTGCGGCTGTCGCCGCGTGCATGGCATACGCGAGGGCACAGGACGAGCGGACCCCACGTGACCAGAAGACGCCCGAGGAGGGGGAAATCGTGGTCGGGCTGTCCGCGCCGGCGGGTCCGATCGCCGTCTCCGCCGCGTACAAGCAGGCCGAACAGGCACTCTCGGTCGCCCGCCGCCGGGGCAGGGCCCTCGTCGAGCACGAAGAGCTGGCGGCCGGCTCGGTTCTGCCACTGCTCGCGGACGACGCGGTACGGGCCTTCGCGGACGGCATGCTCCGCGCCCTGTACGAGCACGACGCGAAGGGGCGCGGCGACCTGGTCGCCTCGCTGCGCGCCTGGCTCTCCCACCACGGTCAGTGGGATGCGGCCGCAGCCGACCTGGGCGTGCACCGCCACACCCTGCGCTACCGGATGCGGCGTGTGGAGGAGATCCTCGGCCGCTCCCTGGACGACCCGGATGTCCGGATGGAACTGTGGCTGGCACTGAAGGCCACCAGCTCCTCGCCGACGCCGTGAAACGGAGCCCGGCCGGCGCCTGAGGACGCCCCGCGTGCCGGACGGTTGCGGCACACCATTGCGATGGGCGCGGTCATCCGACAAACCGGCGCATGCCTGCCGCCCTTCGCTCCATGGCGGACAAACGTCAGGTCGACGGCCCGGCCCTACGGTGGGGGGCAAGACACCCCACGACTCCGAAGGGCCGGAACCTCCATGACTTCCACCCACGCCTTCTGGCTCGCCGGCCGCCAGGCCACCGGCGAGGACAGCTTCGACGTCACCAACCCCTGGGACGGCCGTCTCGTCGGTACGGTCAGCGTGCCGACCGACGCGCAGATCGAGGAGGCCGTCGCCGCCGCGCACGCAGTGCGCGAGGAGTTCGCCGCGACGCCCGCCCACGTCCGCGCCGCCGCCCTCGACCACGTCGTACGGCGTCTCGTGGAGCGCACCGAGGAGATCGCCCAGCTGATCTCCGCCGAGAACGGCAAGCCCATCAAGTGGGCGCGCGGCGAGGTCGGCCGCGCCGTCTCCGTGTTCCGGTTCGCCTCCGAGGAGGCCCGTCGCTTCAACGGCGGCGACGCCCAGCGCCTCGACACCGACGCCGGTGGCACCGGCCGTCTCGGGCTGACCCGGCGCTTCCCGCGCGGCACGGTCCTCGGTATCGCGCCCTTCAACTTCCCGCTGAACCTGAGCGCCCACAAGGTCGCCCCGGCCATTGCCGTCGGCGCCCCGATCATCCTGAAGCCCGCCCCGGCCACCCCGATCTCGTCGCTGATCCTCGGCGAGCTGCTGGCCGAGACCGACCTCCCGGCCGGTTCGTGGTCCGTGCTCACGGTGCCCAACGACCGTATGCCGGCCCTCGTCCAGGACGAGCGCCTGCCCGTGATCTCCTTCACGGGTTCCGGCCCGGTCGGCTACTCCATCCTGGAGTCGGTGCCGCGCAAGCACTGCACCCTGGAGCTGGGCGGCAACGGTGCGGCGGTCGTCCTCGGCGACTACACCTCCGACGAGGACCTGGACTGGGCCGCGAGCCGGATCGCGACCTTCTCCAACTACCAGGGCGGCCAGTCCTGCATCTCGGTGCAGCGCGTCATCGCGGACGCCTCGGTCTACGACCGGCTCGTCCCGAAGATCGTCGCGGCCGTCGAGGCCCAGGTCACCGGCGACCCGTCCGACGCTGCCACCGACGTCGGCCCGCTCGTCAGCGAGGACGCCGCCAAGCGCGTCGAGTCCTGGGTGGACGAGGCTGTGCAGGCAGGCGCCCAGCTGCTCACCGGAGGCAAGCGGGACGGTGCCACCTACGCGCCGACCGTGCTCGCGGAACTCCCGGACGGCGTCAAGCTCTCCTGCGAGGAGGTCTTCGGACCGGTCCTGTCCGTCCAGAAGGTGGACGGCGAGGCCGAGGCCTTCGCCTCGGTCAACTCTTCGAAGTACGGCCTGCAGGCAGGTGTGTTCACCCACGACCTGCAGACCGCCTTCCGAGCCCACCGCGCCCTTGAGGTCGGCGGCGTGATCATCGGCGACGTCCCCTCCTACCGCGCGGACCAGATGCCGTACGGCGGAGCCAAGCAGTCCGGCGTCGGCCGTGAGGGTGTTCGCTACGCGATGGACGACTACACCTACGAGCGCGTGCTGGTCCTCACCGGCCTCGCCCTGTAGCCCGTAAGCAGGATCGAACCGATCCACAGGAGCCGCCTGTAATCCGCCTGGACAGCACGACAGCAGGCGGCAGACGAACGGCCGGAGCCCACTGTGCGGGGGCTCCGGCCGTTCCTGCGTATCTGCACTCTGACCGGAAAACTCAACGGTCAGACGGGTACGGCGAGATAGCCCTTCGGCGGTGACGGTCGGAGGGCTCTCGTGGTGCGGTGCGGGCGAGGTCA
>NZ_JBFBCG010000016.1:0-108945 GCF_040683105.1 Streptomyces sp. NPDC051020
GGCCCCACCGCGAGCGGTGGGGCCCTTCGACAACGTGCCCGGTGAGGCACTGGCGGAGGATACGAGATTCGAACTCGTGAGGGGTTGCCCCCAACCCGCTTTCCAACTGTGCGAGTGGCCGTCCGTGAGCGTTCATGGACGGCCACTCGGCAGATCAGAGAGGGCTGGCGTACGTCGGCGAACTAAGGCGGGTGTGAACGAACTGGACAAGGAACAGGACAACGAGCGGCGGTGAAGGAGGCCTTGTCCTGTGGGTGCTGGCCCAAACTCGCTGTCAGTGTGGTGCTCTGCGGCCTTCTGATTCGTAGGCGGGTGCGCCGTTGAGGCTGGCCAGCCTCTCGCGGGAGAAGTCTTGCCCGTGAGCGGACACCAGTACGTGCGTGGGTGTCGATGTACACGGCCGTTGATGTCAGGCGCTGATACCAGGCCCGCCAGCACCGCGGACATCACTTCACCACGACGTTGTCCCCGGACGACGTCGACGACCCGGTGGTGGTGTTGCCGTAGTACACCCAGCGCCACGTACCCGTCTTGGAGGCCTTCACGGTCGTCCTGAGATCACCCGAGCCGTTCGCGTACACCTTCTTCACCGTGGTGTAGGAGGCGGCGCCGGCAGGCTTGAACTGCAGGCTCACCAGGCGGCCTCCGTAGGAGGCGTACTTCCTCGTCTCCCAGTTGGCCCGCGTGACCTTTCCGGTCACGGTGATGGTCCTGTCCTTGGACACCGGTTCGGGCGAGGCGTTGACGGTCAGGCGGGAGTTGCGCTTGACGTGGACCGTCAGACCCTCGTCGTCGGTGTCACCACCGCCGCCCTCGAAGTACACCTCGGCCCCGACCTTCCAGGCCCCGGCCTCGCTGTTGCGCATGGCCCATATGCTCGGGTCGAAGTACATCGTCTCGTTGATGTCGCAGACGCCCGAGCTCACCTTGATGCAGTCGCTCGTCTCGATGGCGTGCCACAGCCGATCACCCGCACCACTGCGGTACAGGAACACCGCCGGCCACTTCCACTTGTGAGTGGTCGCCATCCGGAAGGAGGCGGGCACCGCCACCTCCTTCGACACCCCGATCACAATCGGCTTGCCGCCGTTCACCTGGACACGGGTGAACGAGACCCCACCCTCGGCCGCCCCGGCTGGCACCGCGGACACGGCCGTGAACACCGCCGCCGCACCACCGGCCACGACGACTCTCCAGACCTGCTTCCCCACCTGATCCCCAATCTCCGTACGGAAAGGCACCAAAGGCTCATCCCTCCAGCGCCTTACAGACAGCCAGCATCCACACGGGGTTGTACACCCGCGCATCACAATGGGGCATCAGACAATCCCCGCCGCTCCACCCCAGGTGGGTGCACCTCAGCGGCCAACGATCCGGGGCTGGAGATCAGCGCAGAGTGCACGGCTGCCACACCACCGCCGGCGTGCTCCAACTGTGCGAGTGACCGTCCGGTCGCGTCCGCAGGGGTTCACGAGGCAGGTCAGGCGGGGAGTGCGTACGGAGGCGAACAACGCCGTCCGTCGCTGAACTGGACAACGACCAGGACAACGCGCGTTGGCGGCGGAGAAGGCCGATTGCGGCAGGGGGCGGGGTTGGAACGGCCCCGAGGGGCTCGGGGCGTAGGCGCCTGTCTTGGCCAATCGGGACGGCTCTTGCAGCAGTGCGCGCCATCTGATCCGTAGGCGGGTGCGCACACGGATCAGAAGGTCTGTCACGGCTAACTGGACCCGTTGACCATGATGCACCTGTACGCCGGTATATCCCTGCGTGCACCGACGTTGATGTCAGGTGTTGATGTCAGTCGCTGCCGACCGGCCTTCGACGTCCCAGAGATAGTCCGGTCACCCAAGCGTTGGGGCGGAATGACGCGGCGGTCCGGGACGGTCGGCTGCACGATGCCCGGCACACCGCCGGAACGGTCCTCATGCTGCTGGGCGTACCGGACCGGGTCATTGACCAGATCATGGGGTGGGAGCCGGGCGGGGCCGCTCGCATGCGGGCGCGGTACCTCCACGTCCCCGACCACCTGTTGAAGGAGGTGGCCCGAAAGATCGGCGCCGCGATCTGGGGTGCCCCGGAAACAGCCCTTGTGGACAAAGACCAGGACAACGAGGGCTGAGACAACGTCGAAGGGCCCCGCAGCAAGCTGCGGGGCCCTTCGACGTATTGCCCGGTGAGAGCAATGGCGGAGGATACGAGATTCGAACTCGTGAGGGGTTGCCCCCAACACGCTTTCCAAGCGTGCGCCCTAGGCCACTAGGCGAATCCTCCGCCGCAAACAATACAAGACGTTGAGGTGTGCTCGCGAACCCGTTCCCCGGAGCGGGGTCGGGAGGGCGGGCGGGTGGACTTGACCGGGTGGGGATCGGCTAAGGTGGGTATCAGCCCCTCACGTGGCGCTATCTGACTGAACTCCCCCAGGGCCGGAAGGCAGCAAGGGTAGGTTGGCTCTGGCGGGTGCGTGGGGGGCCCTTGCGTGTTCGGGCCCGTGGCGTCGATTCCTGCGGCTTCCGCGCCTCCGCGGCCGCTCCATCCCCGGTGGTGTCCCCGGTCCGGGGCCGGTTGTCAGTCCGCCCCGATAACCTCGTATGTGTGTCGTCCCTTGCGCTGTACCGCCGCTACCGCCCCGAGTCGTTCGCCGAGGTCATTGGGCAGGAGCATGTCACTGACCCGCTGCAGCAGGCCCTGCGGAACAACCGGGTCAATCACGCGTATCTGTTCAGCGGTCCGCGCGGTTGCGGGAAGACGACCAGCGCGCGGATCCTCGCCCGCTGTCTGAACTGTGAGCAGGGCCCCACGCCGACGCCGTGCGGGGAGTGCCAGTCCTGCCGGGACCTCGCGCGCAACGGGCCGGGATCGATCGATGTCATCGAGATCGACGCCGCGTCGCACGGTGGCGTGGACGACGCCCGTGATCTGCGGGAGAAGGCGTTCTTCGGGCCCGCGTCGAGTCGTTACAAGATCTACATCATCGACGAGGCGCACATGGTCACATCGGCGGGGTTCAACGCCCTGCTGAAGGTGGTCGAGGAGCCGCCGGAGCATCTCAAGTTCATCTTCGCGACCACCGAGCCCGAGAAGGTCATCGGCACGATCCGGTCGCGTACGCACCACTACCCGTTCCGCCTCGTACCGCCCGGGACGCTGCGCGAATATCTGGCCGAGGTCTGCGGCAAGGAGAACAGCCTCGTCGAGGACGGCGTCCTGCCGCTGGTCGTGCGGGCCGGCGCCGGTTCCGTGCGTGACTCGATGTCCGTCATGGACCAGCTGCTGGCCGGCGCGGGCGACGACGGTGTGACCTATGCCATGGCGACCTCGCTGCTCGGTTATACGGACGGCTCGCTGCTCGACTCCATCGTGGACGCGTTCGCGGCGGGCGACGGGGCCGCGGCCTTCGAGGCCGTGGACCGGGTGATCGAGGGCGGCAACGACCCGCGGCGCTTCGTCGCCGACCTCCTGGAGCGGCTGCGCGACCTGGTGATCCTGGCCGCCGTTCCGGACGCAGGGGAGAAGGGGCTGATCGACGCGCCCGCCGACGTGGTCGAGCGGATGCAGGCCCAGGCGTCCGTCTTCGGCGCCGCAGAGCTGAGCCGCGCCGCCGACCTCGTCAACGAAGGGCTTACGGAGATGCGCGGGGCCACCTCGCCGCGTCTCCAGGTCGAGCTGATCTGTGCCCGGGTGCTGCTGCCCGCCGCCTTCGACGACGAGCGTTCGCTGCAGGCCCGGCTGGACCGGCTGGAGCGCGGTGCTTCGTTCGCGACCGCCGGAGCCGGGCCCGCCCTGGGGTACGTACCGGGCCGGGAGGCGGAGGCGCATGCGCCCGTGGCCATGGTTCCGCCGGGCGGCGGCGTCGCTGCGGCGCGGGCCGCGGTACGGGGGGACGTACCCGAGGCCGCGCCCGTGCCGGCCGCGCCCGCGGCACCGGTCGCGCCTGCGCAGTACGCGGCGCCCGCCGCCCCCGCACCGCAGCCGCCCGCCGAGGCTCCCTCCGGCAGTCAGCGTCCCGGGGCCTGGCCCGCCGCGGCCGCGCCGGAGCAGGAGCGCCGTCCCGGTGGCTGGCCGACCGCCTCCGCCCCCGGTCAGGCACCCGCCCCCGCCATGCCGGCGGCCCCCGCTCCCGCTCCCGCGCCCGCCGCCGCACCCGCTCCCGGTGCGGCCGAGCCGAGTCCGGGGATGGCTCAGGGCGCCGCACAGGTGCGGAACATGTGGCCCGACATCCTGGAGGCCGTGAAGAACCGGCGCCGGTTCACCTGGATCCTGCTCAGCCAGAACGCGCAGGTCACCGGGTTCGACGGCACCACCTTGCAGATCGGCTTCCTCAACGCGGGCGCCCGCGACAACTTCGCGAGCAGCGGCAGCGAGGACGTGCTGAAGCAGGCACTCGCCGAGCAGTTCAACGCGCAGTGGAAGGTCGAGGCGATCGTCGACCCGTCGGGCGGCGCGGGGCAGCCTCCGCAGACCGGCGGCGGCCGGCCCTCCGCCGCAGCCGCACCGCAGCGTCCGGCCGCCCCCGCCCCGCAGCAGTACGAGTCCCGGCCCGCGCCCGCGCCGGCCCCGCACCAGCAGCCGGGCGCCGGTCCCGCACCCGCCGCGGCGCCCGCACCCCAGCCGCACCATGCCCCCGAGCCGCCGCGTTCGGTCGCGCCGGAGGACGACACCCCCGAGGCGGACGACCCGGACCTGGTCGACTCCGCTCTCTCCGGCCATGACCTGATCGTCCGGGAGCTGGGCGCCACGGTCGTCGAGGAGTTCACCAACGAGTAGCGGTCCGGAAGCCGCTCCACGGGGTGTCCACGGAGCGGCGCCCGTCAAGACGGCCGTGCCCCGGCGGCTAGGCTGCACCCCGTGAAGGTCCTCGTCATCGGCGGCGGCGCCCGCGAACACGCCCTGTGCCGCTCTCTCTCCCTCGACCCCGACGTCACCGATCTGTACTGCGCTCCCGGCAACGCCGGCATCGCAGAGGTGGCCGAACTGCACCCGGTCGACGCACTCGACGGCGCCGCCGTCGCGCGCCTCGCCACCGAACTGGGCGCCGAGCTGGTGGTCGTCGGCCCGGAGGCGCCGCTTGTCGCCGGGGTCGCCGACGCCGTCCGCGCCGCAGGCATCCCCTGCTTCGGTCCGTCCGGTGAGGCGGCCCAGCTGGAGGGCTCCAAGGCGTTCGCCAAGGACGTGATGGCCGAGGCCGGCGTCCCCACTGCCCGCAGCTATGTCTGCACCACCCCCTCCGAGATCGACGAGGCCCTCGATGCCTTCGGCGCCCCGTACGTCGTCAAGGACGACGGGCTCGCCGCGGGCAAGGGCGTCGTCGTCACGGACGATGTCGAGGCGGCCCGCGCCCACGCGCTGGGCTGCGACCGCGTGATCATCGAGGAGTTCCTCGACGGCCCCGAGGTGAGCCTCTTCGCGATCACGGACGGCACCACCGTGCTGCCGCTCCAGCCCGCCCAGGACTTCAAGCGGGCCCTCGACAACGACGAGGGCCCGAACACCGGCGGTATGGGCGCCTACTCCCCGCTGCCGTGGGCCGACCCCAAGCTGGTCGACGAGGTCATGGAGTCGGTCCTGCAGCCGACCGTCGACGAGCTCCGCCGCCGTGGCACCCCGTTCTCCGGGTTGCTGTACGCGGGTCTCGCGATCACCTCGCGGGGCGTCCGGGTCATCGAGTTCAACGCGCGCTTCGGCGACCCGGAGACCCAGGTGGTCCTGGCCCGGCTGAAGACCCCGCTGGCCGGTGTTCTGCTGGCCTCCGCCGACGGCACCCTGGACGAGCTGCCCCCGCTCAGGTGGCGCGACGACGCCGCGGTCACCGTGGTCATCGCCTCGCACAACTACCCGGACACGCCGAGGACGGGTGACCCGATCGGCGGCCTCGACGACGTTGCGGCGCAGGACGCTCCGCACGCGTACGTCCTGCACGCCGGGACCAGGCGGGACGGCGACACGATCGTCAGCGCGGGCGGCCGGGTGCTGTCCGTGACCGCGACGGGCGAGGACCTCGCCACCGCCCGGGAGCGGGCCTACACGGCGGCCGCCCGGATCCGGCTCGACGGCTCGCAGTTCCGTACGGACATCGCCCGAAAGGCCGCCGAAGCCTGATCGGCCGGTCCGGTACCTCCATTTCGCCCCCTCGCGCCTCGGGCCCGAGGGGGCGACGTCATGCCCCTGCCCTATGGGTACCGGCACGTCAGCACCTTTACCCAAAGCCATTCCATCGAGTGACGACTGGGCTATCCGGATGACGTCCGCCGAGGCCCCAACTAGGGTGCGGCGCAGGCGTTCCGGCACTTGGCCCACCGGCATTGCGATGTCTGTGACGGGTGCCACAGTGGGGGAGTGAGCAATACCGCCGCGGGGGCAAAGGGGGTGACGTCCGGCCGTGTCCGGTACCGGTGCTGGTGAGGGGCTGGGCGCGCAGGCTGCGCGCACCCGAGCTCTCGCCCTGCTGCGCATTCGCAGCAGGGCAATGGCTGCGGCCCTGCTGCCGGCGGCGGTCGCCGTCGTGCTGCTCGTCGCGGGTGCGCAGGGCCGTATCGGCGGTGGCGCCTTCTACGCCGTGCGCTGGGCGGTGACGGCCTGCGCCGTGCTCGTGCTGCTGGGCGCCGTCGCGGTCTCGGTCGCGATCGTGCGGGCGAGACCTGCGGTCAGCCCTACGGTCCCGCTCAGCGAGCAGGCCGCCCCCGATCTCTACCGGCTGGTCCGTGACCTCGCCGACCGGCTCGGCGTCCCCGCGCCCTCGGCCATAGCCCTCACGCCCGACTGTGACAGCTGGCTGGAGGACCGCAGCCACCCCGCAGCGCAGCCCGCCGGGGGCTCCGCGGGCCGGCCCGCCGTCTCCGGCGGCCGCCGTCATGGCGTGCAGACGGCGCCCGTGCTCGTCATCGGTTCGCCGTTCCTGTGGTGGATGCGGGTCGCGGAGCTACGGGCGGTGCTCGCCCCGGTCGTCGCGGGCACGGGCCCCTCCGCCCATCCCGACATAGCCGCCGCCCGCCGTTTCGTACGGGGACTGGACGGCGCGGTCGCCGACGCGGACACCCCGGTGCCCGGACCGCTCGCGACACTGCGCAGAGTGCCGCGCCGCTTCGTCGGCTGGATCGCACGGCTGCTGCTCCGCACCTGTCGTGGTCATGCGGCAGCGATGGAGCGGGCTGTCGCCGCCGCCGCGTCCGAGCGTGCACAGGCTGTGGACTACGGGCTGCGGATCGTCGCCCAGGAGCAGGTCGGACTTGCCTACGCCGGCTGGGACCGGCTGCTCACCCGGGTCGCGCTGCCCGCCTGGCGGATGGGCCGCTGGCCGTCCCGGCTCGACGCCGGCGTCGTCTCCGCCCTCACTGAGCTCTCCCGGCGCGACCGGCTCGCGGAGGGCTTCGCCTCCCGGCTCGGTGAGCGCCCGGCCTGCGACCTCCTGGAGGAGCCCGGAGCGGCCGACGAAGCCGCTTCGCTGCTGGCCGCCCGGCTCTTCCACGGCGGCCCGGCGGAGACCGGTCCCGACTGGTCCCCGGTCGACTGGCAGCAGTACCCGGAAGAAGTCGTCGACCGGAAGTGGCGCACCGAAGCGGCCCGTCTGCACCGCGTCCTGGACGCGCTGGGCGTACGGCATGCGCCGACGGCCGCGGAGGAGGACGGGGCCCACGCGCCGCACGGATCGCGCGGCGCCGATCCCGTGGATGTCGCCGTGCCCACACTGGCCCGGGTCGTCGAGCATCTGGCCGGCCGGAGCGGCCGCAGCGAGGAGCTCGCCGCCGGGATCAGTGCCGCGGTGGCCCGTGAGGAGGCACCGGCCCCGCCGGGCCCCCCGGCAGCCGGTGTCTCCGGCGCCTGCTCCGCCTCCGGCGGCGATGTCCTGGACTTCTGGGGACCCGACCCGCTGCCGCTCTTCCCGCTCCAGCCGCCCCGTACGGGTGCGGAGCTGCTCGCCGACCATGTCGCGGCGATGGTCTGCTGCGCCGCCGTGGACACGGCGGGTGCGGCGCCCGGCCTGGACTGGCTCGACGGACCCGCGCTGCTGGTCGACGGCGAGCGTCGGGCCGATCTGGGCAGCCCGGTCCTCAGCCTGGTCGAGGACGGTGACGCCGGACCGCTGCGTTCGTGGCTCGCCTCGGTGGGCGTCCGCACCGACAAACCCGTCCGGCTTGTCTGACCCACGGGCGCGCTTCCGTGGGTCATGGGCTCGTCGGCTCCACGATCCGGAGAAAAGCGTTCCGTTCACGTCAATTCACGACGAACGGTGACGAGGTGCATGCGTTATGTGATGTGCTGGGGATCGACGTCGACGGTCAACGCACCACTGTTGTCCCGGGGTACTCGAGGGAGGGGAGCGCCATGGGGGCGGAGCAGATTCGCCGATGGGAATCGGGTGCCCTCGCGCATGCCGTATCCGATCCGTTCGGCCAGGGCCCCCTGCCCTGGCTCCGCGGCAGCGAGAACTACTTCGACGACACCGGCCAGGTCGTCCCCTGGTACGCCGATCCCACCTTGGCCCGCGGCTCCACCGGCGGAGGCACCCGTACCGCCGACGACGTCCACCGCCAGATCAAGGGTTTCGCCTCGACCGGCGCCGCGGCCCCCGGTGAGGCGATCGACTTCCACATCACCGTGGACCCGCCGCAGCAGTTCACCGTGGACATCTACCGGATCGGTCATTACGGGGGCGACGGCGCCGCCAAGATCACCACGAGCCCGCGGCTCTCCGGCATCGTCCAGCCCGCCCCGCTCACCGCCGACCGCACCGTCTCCTGCCACCACTGGTGGCAGTCCTGGCGGCTGCAGATCCCCACCTACTGGTCGATCGGCGCCTACGTCGCCGTGCTCACCACGGTCGACGGCTACCGCTCCCACATCCCGTTCACCGTCCGCGACGACCACCCGGCCGATCTGCTGCTCGTCCTGCCGGACATCACCTGGCAGGCGTACAACCTCTACCCCGAGGACGGCCGCACCGGCGCCAGCCTCTACCACGCCTGGGACGAACAGGGCCGGCTGCTCGGCGAGGAGGACGCGGCGGTCACCGTCTCCTTCGACCGCCCGTACGCGGGCGCCGGGCTGCCCCTCCACGTCGGTCATGCCTACGACTTCATCCGCTGGGCCGAGCGGTACGGCTACGACATCGGGTACGCCGACACCCGCGATCTGCACGCCGGCCGGATCGACCCCGGCCGGTACCGGGGCCTGATCTTCCCGGGCCACGACGAGTACTGGTCGGTCCCGATGCGTCGCACCGTGGAAGCGGCGCGCGACGGCGGCACCTCGCTCGTCTTCCTCTCCGCCAACACCATGTACTGGCAGGTCAGCCTCTCCCCGTCGCCGTCCGGTGTCCCGGACCGGCTGCTCACCTGCCGCAAGCGCCGCGGCCCGGGCAGGCCCGCACTCTGGCGCGAGGTCGACCGGGCCGAGCAGCAGGTCCTCGGCATCCAGTACGCGGGCCGGGTTCCCGACCCCCACCCCCTGGTCGTACGGAACGCGGAGCACTGGCTCTGGGCCGCGACCGGGGCGGACGAGGGCGACGAGATCGATGGACTGGTCGCCGGCGAGGCCGACCGCTACTTCCCGCGTACCGCCCTCCCGGAGCACGACAGCCGCATTCTGCTCGCCCACTCCCCGTACCAGGACAGCGAAGGCGCGACGCGCCACCAGGAGACGTCCCTCTACCGCGCCCCGTCCGGCGCCCTCGTCTTCGCCTCCGGCACCTTCGCCTGGTCCCCGGCTCTGGACCGCCCCGGCCATGTGGACACCCGTATCCAGCGCGCCACCGCCAATCTCCTCGACCGCATCTGCAAACGCGGCTGATTTAGTTCGTAGACCTCCACATATCCTTCATCTGATCTTGTCGGGTGTGCAGCGCGCGTGTAACTTCCTGACGGCTGGGGCCTGTTGCGACGTATGCACGGGCCTGTGGCCGCCCAGGGGGGGAGTTCCCTGGTGTTTTTGCCTGTTTCGTTCCTGAAATCGAGCCTGTCGCCAGGCTGTTCAGCAAGGAGTGCAAAACAATGGGGCTCAAGCGATCCGCCTTCACCCGTGCCACCACAGTGGTAGCGCTGTCGGTAGCGCTGGTGGCAACCGCGACCGCGACCGCTGAGGCGGACGGGGACGGTGACTGCACGGATGCCGGAAACATCTGCGTATTCGACTACCAGCAGCCCACCAGCTACACCTACGGCTATTACGACCTGAACGATCCCCACCCCGACTTTCATGGCATGTACTACAAGATCGACCCTTCCTATCTCGGTGACTCCATAGGTGCGGCCTCGAACGACGCCAACACGATGACCTCCTGTGCCGGATTCACCTTTTACTGGGACACCGGATACGGCGGCAGGAGCTACTTCGCCAGCAGAAACTTCAATTACCTCACCTTCTACGAAAACAACAACGAGTTCTCCTCGTTCCGGAAGACCGGGTGCTGAAGGAAGTGAGGAAATTTTCACGCATCGCCGGGCTGACAGCGTTGCTGGCCCTCGCGTTGTGTGCCTGCTCGACCTCGGTGGGTGGAGGCACGGAGCCGGCGCTCGGCTCCGTGCCCACCCCCGGACATCTCGACCCGGCGCAGATCACCACCCCGCTGGACGCGTATCTCCCGACGCCCGAGGAAAACTACACGCTGAAGAAGGCGCGAGTGCTGCTGGTCAACGCATGCATGCGTGAGCTGGGTTACGCGCAGAATCCGCAGCCCCTGGGGCGGTTCACTGGCAAGGCATACCTGGAGCACAACGAATTCCTCGTCGTGCCGGTTGCCCAGGCGGAACGCTACGGATACAAGCAGCCACCTGACCCGAAGGGCACGGGTTCGGCCACTGAGGCGCGGTACTCAGAGAACGCCACGGTGACCCAGGGGAAGCTGCTGTCCGGCAAGGTTGCCACGTACAACGGTCACAAGGTCCCGAAGGACGGCTGTGAGGGCGAGGCCCTGCGAACCATCACAGCCGGAGCGGCGACCGCCCAGGAAGTGAAGTTCCCGGACGGGTCCGTGGCAGGCGCCGGAAGAGGCGGATTCGGCGAGGGATACGCGGAAATGGTGGTGTCGTCCGTCGGTGGAAAGGCTATGACCAAGACCCGGGACGACAGCCGTTTCCGGGACGCCGCCGCGCGGTGGTCGGACTGCATGAAGAAGCAGGGTTACGACTACGACAGCCCGAGCAGCGCGTGGAATGACAAGAGCTGGTCGCATGCAGCCAGAGCCGGCGACAAGGAGATCGCCGTCGCGGTCGCCGACATGGGATGCAAGAAGAAGACCAATTACCTCGGCATAGGAATCGCTGTGGAGACGCTCTACGAGAAACAGGTGATCGAGGAGAGCGCCGAGATTCTCAAGGATGCCAAGGACAAGACCGCCAGGTGGATCGAGAATGCGAACAGAGCGATCGAAGCACGCTGACCGCGGTGCACCTGCCGGAATACCGGAGGACGTTTCAGCGGCTTCGGCACTGTCCCGCCGCCGGAGGCTGCTGGCCGTCGTGGTGGTGGGAGCGCTGACTCTGGCAGGCGCCGGGTTCACCCTTTCGACGGTGATCAAGTCACCTGCCCAGGCCGCGGCCGAGGCAGGGACGCCGGAGCGCGATGTCCTCACGGCAGCGGTCGAGCACCGGGTGCTGCACGCTTCACTCGTGGTACGTGGCCAGGTGGCCGCCGAGCGTACGGTAGCGGTCTCCGCCGCGGTGAGCGCGGCGGACGGTGCAAAACCCCTGGTCACCAAGGCACCGCTGCGAGCGGGTGACACGGTGAAGGCGGGAGGTGTTCTGGTCGAGATTTCAGGGCGCCCCGTTTTCGCTCTGTCGGGTGCGCTGCCTGCGTACCGGGACCTGAAGCCCGGAGCCCGCGGGGAGGACGTGACTCAACTCCGGAAGGCGCTGGGGCAGCGCGGTTTCGGCTCGGCCACTGACCCCGCAGGGGAGTTCGGCGCCGGTACCCAGGCCGCCCTGGCGGCGTACTACCGCTCCCTCGGATACGACCCCCGACCGGTCTCCGAGGACGGAACCGCCCAGGTCGAGAGCGCAGCAACGGCTGTCACCGACGCCACCCGGGCGCTCCAGGACGTCCGTGCGGGCAAGCACGGTGCGACCGACACGGCACGGGCCGAGGAGGATCTCGCCCGTGCGGAGAAGGCGCTGGCCGCCGCACGTCTTCAGGCCGGAGCCATGCTCCCCGCCGCAGAGATCGTCTTTCTGGACCGATTCCCCGCTCGGGTCGAGTCCGTTGCGGCCCGCGTGGGGGACCGGGCTCCCGAGACCGTCATGACGATCTCCTCCGGCACGCTCGGCGTACGGGGATCCCTCACGCCGAGTCAGCGGAAGATCGTCCGGGCGGGCCAGAAGGTACGGATCCTCGCCGAGGCGACCGGCGACGAGTTCGACGGAACAGCGGCTGCGGTCACCGAGGGCGATGCAGGCTCGTCCTCCGGTGGGGGTGAGGAAGCGGGAGGGAGCGACGCGGCCGAGGACGGCGGCACAGCAGACGCCCTCTCCATCCTGAACGTCACACCGGACCAGAAGATCGACGCGTCGCTCGTCGGTCAGGAGGTCCGGCTGACCATCGAGATCAAGAGCTCTCAGGGCAAGGTGCTCCTTGTACCGTTCTCCGCTGTCTCGGCTGCCGCCGACGGCAGCACCGTGGTCACCGTCCTCACCGAGCAGGGAGAACGCCGACGGGTACGGGTACGTCCGGGCCTGGAGGGCGACGGCAGCGTGCAGGTGACCCCGGTCCCACAGGACGCGCTGGCCGAGGGCGACCGAGTCGTCGTGGGTACCGCATCCGCACAGCAGCCGGGCCAGGACGACACCCGGTGAGTCCGGCAGCGGTCATTGACTTCCGTGGCGTCGGACTCACGTACCCGGGCCCTCCGCCCGTCCCCGCTCTGCGCCCCGCCGAACTGGTCATCGAGCGCGGTGAGTACGTCACGGTCACGGGGCCGTCGGGGTCGGGGAAATCGACGTTCCTCAATATCGCCGGACTCATCGACGCCCCCACCAGCGGGCGCTACCTGCTCGACGGCATCGATACGAGCGGTCTTTCCGACACCGAGCGTGCGGGGCTGCGGGGCCGCCGTATCGGCTTCGTCTTCCAGTCGTTCCATCTGTTGCCGCACCGAAGCGCACTCGACAACGTCGTACTGGCCATGGTTTACAACGGCGTGCCGCGCAGAGAACGGCCGGGACGGGCCCGGGATGCCCTGCAGCGGGTCGGCCTCGGGCACCGGATGGCCGCGCTGCCGACCAGGCTGTCCGGCGGTGAGCGGCAGCGCGTGGCGATCGCGCGCGCTCTGGTCGCCCGCCCCTCGCTGCTCCTGTGCGACGAGCCGACGGGCAACCTCGACACGGCGACCGCGGACTCGGTACTCGGTCTCCTCGACGATCTGCACAAGGACGGAATGACCATCGTCGTCATCACCCATGACCCCTCGGTGGCAGCCAGGGGCGGTCGTACCCTGGCCATCCGGGACGGTCGGCTCGACGGAGCGCCCCACCTTCCGGCCGACCGGGCCGTGTCGTGACGGCCCGTCCGGCGTTCCGAGGACGGCGCGGAACCGGACGGCGCCGACGCGAGCGGGTGAACAGGGCCGACCTGTCCCGGTTCTCCCCGCGCGACCTGCTGACGGAGGCCGTGGCCGGCATGCTCCAGCGGCCGGCCCGGTCCGCCCTGACCACGCTCGGCACCGTGCTCGGCATCGGGGCCTTTGTGGCCGTCCTCGGCCTGACAGCGACGACCTCGTCTCAGATCGACGGCCGCTTCAACGCGCTGACCGCAACCGAGGTCACCGTCGAGGATGTCGGCGCCGCCGACGGATCGTTCAGCGGCATGTCTTTTCCCGAGGACGCGCCCGAAAGGATCGAGCGGCTCAACGGAGCCACCGATGCAGGCGTCTACTGGCCGGTGAGCCTCGCGGACGGTGAGAGCGTCCGCTCGTCCCCGGTCGGCGCTTCGGTCACCGAGGAGGAGACGCAGGTCCAGGCCGCAACCCCGGGGGTGCTGAGGGCCGCGAAACCCACCATGCGGATGGGCAGGCTCTTCGACGAGTACCACGAGGACCAAGCGGTGCCGGTGGCCGTCATCGGTTCCGGCATGGCCGGCCGGCTGGGCATCACCACGCTGGAGAGCCGGCCGGCGGTGTTCATCGGTGACAAGCCCTTCACCGTGATCGGAATCATGGCCGACGTCCAGCGCAAGACCGACCTGCTCCTGTCCGTCGTGGTCCCCGGCAGTGTCGCGAAGGCGACGTGGGGGGAGCCGGGGGCCGAGACGCCCGCCAAGATGCTGATCTCCACGAAGCTCGGCGCGGCGGCTCAGATCGCCGAGGAGGCGCCACTGGCCTTGGACCCGGCGCATCCGGCTCACTTCAAGTCCATTCCGCCCCCGAACCCCAAGGCGCTGCGCACCACGGTCGGTTCGGACATGAACCAGCTCTTCCTGCTGCTGGCCGTGGTGTGCCTGATCATCGGTGCGGTGGGGATCGCCAACACCACCCTCGTCGCGGTCCTGGAGCGCACAGGAGAGATCGGTCTGCGCCGCACGCTGGGGGCTCGTGGACGCCACATCACCAGCCAGTTCCTCGCCGAGTCCGCCGCACTGGGTGCCCTGGGCGGACTGGTCGGCACGGCACTCGGTGCCGTGACGGTGGTGGGCGTCGCGGTGGCCCGGCAGTGGACACCGGTCATGCACCCCGCCACCTTGCTCATGGCACCCGTGATCGGCTTGGTGACCGGTCTCCTGGCGGGGGCGTACCCGTCCTGGCGGGCCAGCAGGATCGAGCCCGCCGAGGCGCTGCGGCGTTGACGGCGTCCTTCGGACTGCTGTCCTGGCAGGGCCCGGCGTATCGGAGGGGGCCGATCGAGGAGTGTGGGCGGCCCCGCTCCACCGCACTTCACCCGGATACGGGAGAATCGGAACGACTCCTGGATCAACCTACGCGGAGGCAGCGTGTCCGGATTTGTAGAAAAGCCCGAGCCGGTGGTGGTCCCCGGACTCACCCACCTCCACACCGGCAAGGTGCGCGACCTGTACCGGAACGAGGCGGGCGACCTCGTCATGGTCGCCAGCGACCGGATGTCCGCGTACGACTGGGTCCTGCCCACCGAGATCCCCGACAAGGGCCGCGTCCTCACCCAGCTCTCGCTGTGGTGGTTCGACCAGCTCTCCGACCTTGTCCCGAACCACGTCCTGTCCACGGAGCTCCCCGCCGGAGCCCCCGCCGACTGGGCCGGGCGGACGCTGATCTGCAAGTCGCTGCGGATGGTCCCCGTCGAGTGCGTCGCCCGCGGCTATCTCACCGGCTCCGGCCTCGTCGAGTACAACGAGTCCCGTACGGTCTGCGGACTCGCTCTTCCCGAGGGGCTCGTCGACGGTTCCGAACTCCCGGCGCCGATCTTCACCCCCGCCACCAAGGCGGCCGTCGGTGACCATGACGAGAACGTGTCGTACGAGGCAGTGGCCCGCGAGGTCGGCGCGGAGACCGCGGCCCTGCTGCGCCGCACCACCCTCGACGTCTACACCCGGGCCCGCGGCATCGCCCGCGAGCGCGGCATCATCCTCGCCGACACCAAGTTCGAGTTCGGCTTCGACGGCGAGGACCTGATCATCGCGGACGAGGTCCTGACCCCGGACTCGTCCCGCTTCTGGCCGGCCGCCGCCTGGGAGCCGGGCAAGGCGCAGCCCTCGTACGACAAGCAGTTCGTGCGCGACTGGCTGACCTCACCGGCCTCCGGCTGGGACCGGAAGAGCGAGCAGCCGCCCCCGGCGCTGCCGCAGGAGATCGTCGACGCGACCCGGGCGAAGTACCTGGAGGCGTACGAGCTGCTCACCGGCCACACCTGGCAGTAGGACATGAAGAAGGCCCCGGTCACAGGACCGGGGCCTTCTTGCGTGGAGCGAACGACGAGGTTCGAACTCGCGACCTCAACCTTGGCAAGGTTGCGCTCTACCAGCTGAGCTACGTTCGCATGCGCCGAAGCGCGATGCCTACTATACCCACCCGCGCTCCCGTGTGAGACGCGCCGCCGCATGACGGTTCTCCGCGCCGAGCTTCGAAGCGGCCGCGGAGAGGTAATTCCGTACGGTTCCCTGCGACAGCGACGCCCGCTCCGCACTCTTCGCGACCGGCGCCCCGTCCGCCGCCAGTTCCAGCACCTCGGCCTCGCGCACGGTCAGCGGCGAGTCCCCGGCGGAGATCGCGTCGGCCGCCAACTCCGGGTCCACATAACGGTGTCCGGCGTGGACGGTACGAATGATGCCGGCCAGCTGCCGGGCACTGACCGTCTTCGGGGCGAACGCCCGCACGCCCACCGCGAGCGCCCGTTTCAGATGTCCGGGGCGGCCGTGACTCGTCACGGTCATGGTCCGGCAGCCGGGCAGTTCAGCCCGTAGTGATGTGGCCACACTCACACCGTCCGCACCCGGCATCTCCAGATCGAGGACCGCCACATCGGGGCGGTGGGCGCGCGCCATGGCGAGCGCCTCCGGACTGCTCGCCGCCTCCGCGACCACGACGAGGTCGTCCTCCAGCGCGAGCAGCGCGGCCAGCGCGCCCCGGATCAGATGCTCGTCGTCGGCGAGCAGCACCCGTACGGTCTGCGCGGTCGTCATCGTTCCTCCTGCAAGGGGGCCGTGCGCGGCCGCGGTACCGGGATGGTCGCCGTCAGCCGGAAGAATCTCGCCGCGCGCCACGGAGAAGGAGATCCCGCTCACAGCCTCGAAGCCGCCGGCATAGCGGCGCCGCACCCCGTCCGCCTCGATCACGCATTCATCGCTGGTCATGCCCTCAGACTTCGGCCGGATCGCGGCGGCGAGCAGTGCGAGCTGTCACAACTGCCCAGGACAAACGTCATGCGGGACCGGGGGTGGCGGGTGCCGGAATACGACGAAGGCCCTGGTCGGTATCGACCAGGGCCTTCGATCAAGAGCGGACGACGAGATTCGAACTCGCGACCCTCACCTTGGCAAGGTGATGCTCTACCAACTGAGCCACGTCCGCATTGCTGCCGCTCAGCTTTCACTGGGCGGTGCGAACACCACTCTACCCGATCCACCGGAGTGGTTGTTAAGAGCGATGCAGAGCGGGTGACAGGAATTGCACACTGCGCCTTCCCCCTGGAAGGGGGATGTTCTGCTACTGAACTACACCCGCACGCTGCGTGAGGTCCGGCTTTTCGGCCTTGCCCCTCGGCGTGCTCCAGACTCTAGCCGAACTGATGGGGTGTCGCGCAAGTCGGTGCCGCGGGGTGTCGCCGCGGGGGCTGTGCCGGGTGTCGTTCAACTGGCCTCGCGGAACGCCTCGTAGACCTTCTTGGGGATCCGGCCGCGGGCCGGCACCTCCATCCGGTGCGAGCGGGCCCAGGCGCGCACGGCCGCCGGGTCGGGTTCCAGTGAGGTGTGCCGGTACGAGGCGGCAGTCTTGCCGCGCTTGCCGACATTTGTCTGCTTGCGGCCGGCCGCCATGTACGGCGCGAGGGCCTTGCGCAGTTTCTTTGCATTCGACGGATTCAGGTCGATCTCGTACGACTTCCCGTCCAGGGCGAAGGTGACCGTTTCCGCCGCTGCTCCCCCGTCGATGTCGTCGGAGAGGGTGACCACTACGCGCTGAGCCACGGATATCGGTCCTTTCCTACGGCATCGGCGCGTCTGGCATGCGCTGATGACCGGCCTTCCGGCTGCTAGGCGGATGCGGGTCGACCGGTGTCGACTGTTTAGGGGCAATCCTGCTTTCCCCGGTAATCATTTGTACAGCGACAGGCGCCGCATTGTGAAGCCCAGCCAATTGCCTCCGCGTGTCCGCCTTCTATGTATGCGCCGTGAGGATTTCTCTTCGCGGGACTTTTCCCGCCCGTTGTCACGGCCGATATCTCCACGTGATCGGGCCTGCTTGATATCTACCCGCGTAGAATTTCTGGGCAGGTAGGCTGAGGGGACCTGCGGGGGTCTGGGGAGCCCCCCGGAGAAACAGCCGCACCACACCACCACCGGGAGTGCCAGTGGCACGCGTCGTAGTCGACGTCATGCTCAAGCCGGAGATCCTCGACCCGCAGGGACAGGCGGTGCAGCGTGCACTGCCCCGTCTCGGTTTCGAGGGAATCGCGGACGTACGTCAGGGAAAGCGTTTCGAGCTGGAGGTCGAGGGGCCGGTCGACGATGCCGCCCTCGGTCGCATTCACGAGATGGCCGAGACGTTCCTCGCCAACACCGTCATCGAGGACTTCACCGTGAAGGTGGAGAAGGCCGAGGAGTCGAAGTGACTGCTCGTATCGGAGTCGTCACCTTTCCGGGCACGCTCGACGACCAGGACAGCCTGAGGGCCGTACGGGTCGCGGGCGCCGAACCCGTATCGCTGTGGCACCGCGACAAGGACCTGCACCAGGTCGACGCGGTCATCCTGGCGGGCGGCTTCTCCTACGGCGACTATCTGCGGGCCGGGGCCATCTCCCGGTTCTCGCCGGTCATGGAGACCGTCATCGAGCAGGCCAGGGCGGGGATGCCGGTCCTCGGCATCTGCAACGGCTTCCAGGTCCTGACCGAGGCACACCTGCTGCCCGGCGCGATGCTGCGCAACAACCACCTGCACTTCATCTGCCGCGACCAGAAGCTCCGCGTCGAGAACGCGGAGACCGCCTGGACCTCGGACTACTCCGCGGGCCAGGAGATCTCCGTACCGCTCAAGAACATGGACGGGCGTTACGTCGCCGATGAGCGCGTCCTCGACGAGCTGGAGGCGGAGGGCCGCGTCGCCTTCCGCTACCTGGACGTGAACCCCAACGGCTCGCTCCGCGACATCGCCGGCATCACCAACGCCGCGGGCAATGTCGTCGGTCTGATGCCGCACCCGGAGCACGCCGTCGAGCCGCTGATCGGAACCGGTCGCACCGACGGTCTCGGTTTCTTCACCTCGATCATCAAGAAGCTGGTCAACGCATGAGCCTGGATACGGTCAAGCACGCGGCCGAGACCCCGGACGTCGAGCAGCCCTGGAAGGAGCTCGGCCTCAAGGAGGACGAGTACGCCCGGATCCGCGAGATCCTGGGCCGCCGTCCCACCGGCGCCGAGCTCGCCATGTACTCCGTGATGTGGTCCGAGCACTGCTCGTACAAGAGCAGCAAGGTCCACCTCAAGCAGTTCGGCGAGAAGGTCCCCGTCAACGACGCGATGCTCGTCGGCATCGGCGAGAACGCCGGTGTGGTCGACGTCGGTCAGGGTTACGCGGTCACCTTCAAGGTCGAGTCGCACAACCACCCCTCGTACATCGAGCCCTACCAGGGCGCGGCCACCGGCGTCGGTGGCATCGTCCGCGACATCCTCGCCATGGGTGCCCGTCCGGTCGCGGTCGTCGACCCGCTGCGGTTCGGAGCGGCCGACCACCCCGACACCAAGCGGGTCCTCCCGGGTGTCGTCGCGGGTATCGGCGGGTACGGCAACTGCCTGGGGCTGCCCAACATCGGCGGCGAGGTCGTCTTCGACGCCTGCTACCAGGGCAACCCGCTCGTCAACGCCGGCTGCATCGGCGTGATGAAGCACGAGGACATCCACCTGGCCCAGGCCTCCGGCCCCGGCAACAAGGTGATCCTGTACGGCGCCCGCACCGGCGGCGACGGCATCGGCGGCGTCTCGGTCCTGGCCTCGGAGACCTTCGAGTCGACCGGTCCGGCGAAGCGCCCGGCCGTCCAGGTCGGCGACCCGTTCCAGGAGAAGCTCCTCATCGAGTGCACCCTGGAGATCTTCGGCGAGAAGCTCGTCGCGGGCATCCAGGACCTCGGCGGCGCGGGTCTCTCCTGCGCCACCTCGGAGCTGGCCTCCGCCGGTTCCGGCGGCATGCGCGTCGAGCTGGACACTGTACCGCTGCGCGACTCCTCCCTCTCGCCCGAGGAAATCCTCATGAGCGAGTCGCAGGAGCGTATGTGCGCGATCGTCGAGCCGCAGCACGTGGACCGCTTCTTGGAGATCTGCGAGAAGTGGGACGTCATCGCCACCGTCATCGGTGAGGTGACCGAGGGCTCGCAGCTGGAGATCTTCTGGCACGGCGAGCAGATCGTCGACGTGCCGCCGCGGTCCGTCGCCCACGAGGGCCCGACGTACCACCGCCCGTTCGCCCGCCCGTCCTGGCAGGACGCGCTGCAGGCCGACGACGCGAACAAGCTGCCCCGCCCGGCGAACGCCGCCGAGCTGCGCGAGCAGGTGCTGAAGCTGGTCGCCTCCCCGAACCAGGCCTCGAAGGCGTGGATCACGGACCAGTACGACCGGTTCGTGCAGGGCAACACCGTGCTCGCGATGCCCGAGGACGCCGGCATGGTCCGGATCGACGAGAAGTCGAACCTGGGCGTGGCCATGGCGACCGACGGCAACGGCCGGTACGCGAAGCTCGACCCGTACACGGGTGCGCAGCTCGCGCTGGCGGAGGCGTACCGCAATGTCGCCACCTCCGGCGCCAAGCCGCTCGCCATCTCGGACTGCCTGAACTTCGGTTCGCCCGAGGACCCGGATGTCATGTGGCAGTTCGCCGAGGCCACTCGCGGTCTCGCGGACGGCTGCCTGGAGCTGGGCACCCCGGTCACCGGCGGCAATGTGTCGCTGTACAACCAGACCGGTGAGACGGCGATCCACCCGACGCCGGTCGTGGCCGTGCTCGGCGTGATCGACGACGTGACGCGGCGTACCCCGGTCGCCTTCAAGGACGAGGGCCAGCTCCTCTACCTGCTCGGCGACACGCGTGAGGAGTTCGGCGGCTCGGCCTGGTCCGAGGTCGTCCACAACCACCTCGGCGGGCTGCCGCCCAAGGTCGACCTGGGCCGCGAGAAGCTGCTCGGCGAGATCCTGATCTCGGCGTCCCGCGACGGCATGGTCGACGCGGCGCACGACCTCTCCGACGGCGGCCTGATCCAGGCGGTCACCGAGTCCTGCCTCCGTGGCGGGAAGGGTGCCCGGCTGGTCGTGCCGGACGGTCTGGACGCGTTCACGTTCCTCTTCTCCGAGTCTGCGGGCCGCGCGGTTGTCTCGATTCCGCGCAGCGAAGAGCTCCGCTTCAACGACATGTGCGGGGCGCGGGGTCTGCCCGTCACCCGGATCGGTGTCGTGGACGGCGAGGAGATCGAGGTCCAGGGCGAGTTCAGCATCCCGCTGAGCGAACTCCGCACAGCCCACGAGGCGACGATCCCCGGTCTGCTCGCCTGAGCCGGACGCGCTGTTCGATTGCGTGACGTCTGAGCCCCCGCCCGGTACGCCGGGCGGGGGCTTCGTCGTGGGGCCACCCCGTAGGCTCGCTCCCATGCCGCCGTCCCAGAAGCGCGCCCGCCGCTACGACCTCGCCCGGACCCGCACCGCCGTACAGGCGCAGTTCGCCCATGTCCGGTCAGCGGTCGGCACACTGACGCCCGATCAGCTCGCCCTGCCGACCCGGCTCGGGGAATGGACGGTGCGGGAGCTGGCCGCCCATCTGGCCATGGCGGTTTCGAACGTCTGCCGGAACCTGGAGCTGCCCGAGCCGCCCGGGGACAAGCCCCAGGTTTTCCTGCTGGAGTGGCCGTTCTCGACCGCGGGGCGGGCCGGCCGGATCGCCGACGCCACCAGGGCGCTCGCCGCGGAGCGTCCCGACCTCGACGCGTTGTACGCGGAGGTCGCCGACCGGTTCGACGCGGTGGTGCCGGGCGTGGGCGAGGACCGGCTGCTGCCGACCCGGGTCGGCGTGATGCGGCTGGGTGACTTCCTCGTCACCCGCACCGTCGAACTCGTCGTGCACACGGACGACCTGAGCGCGGCGACCGGGCTCGATATCCCGTACGACCGGCAGGCACTCGCCGCCTGTACCCGGCTGCTCGCCGACGCCCTCGCGGAGAAGGCGCCCGGCGGCTCGGTGGAGGTGCGCGTTCCGCCGTTCGCCGTCGTCCAGTGCGTCCCGGGCCCGAAGCACACGCGCGGTACGCCGCCCAACGTCGTCGAGACCGATCCGCTGACCTGGATCCGGCTCGCGACCGGGCGTACGCAGTGGCGGGCGGCACTCGATGCGGCAGAGGTCAGTGCCAGCGGCGAGCGGGCCGATCTCGGCGACCTGCTGCCGCTGCTCGGCTGACAGGAACCGGATCGGCCCTTCGTACCGTCACATGGCCATGGTCGGACACCGTATGCCTGTCAGCGCCGGTGACACCGCCGGTGCGGAGAAGCCGCATAACGGCCTCGGTGGCCCGCACCCGGTGTGAGGCTCGCCACGAAACGAGCGTTCGACCGGCGCCCCCGGCGCCCCGCCGGCGGACTCACCGAGCGCCACCACCGGGCCCGGCACCCCCGGGGGCACCCCCTGGCTTGAACTGGCCGGTAAACGGCCGGTAGGCCGGGCGTCAGCCGCCCTGTAGCGGATCCTGCCCCGCCTCCGCCTCCCGCCGACAGCCGAATTCCGTCACTGCCCGTGACCGCGCACGTGGTCCCCGGAACAGCGCTTCGGGCCTCTTCTCCGGTGCTCCGACGGGGTATCCCCAATTCGGACCAGTGGTCGACCTCGCCTACACTCGGTGGTGTGCCTCGTGGTGATGGACGACTCAACCACGACCTGCTCCCCGGAGAAAAGGGCCCCCAGGACGCTTGCGGCGTCTTCGGTGTCTGGGCTCCGGGCGAAGAGGTCGCCAAGCTCACCTATTTCGGACTGTATGCCCTGCAGCACCGTGGACAGGAGTCCGCGGGCATCGCAGTGAGCAACGGGTCCCAGATCCTGGTCTTCAAGGACATGGGACTGGTCTCGCAGGTCTTCGACGAAACGTCTCTGGGATCTCTCCAGGGCCATATCGCGGTCGGTCATGCCCGCTACTCCACCACCGGTGCCTCGGTGTGGGAGAACGCGCAGCCGACGTTCCGTGCGACCGCGCACGGCTCGATCGCTCTGGGTCACAACGGCAATCTGGTCAATACGGCCCAGCTCGCCGAGATGGTTGCCGACCTTCCCCGCAAGGACGGCCGCGCCACCCAGGTCGCCGCGACGAACGACACCGATCTGGTGACCGCTCTGCTCGCCGGCCAGACCGACGACGACGGCAAGCCGCTCACCATCGAGGAGGCCGCTGCCGCGGTGCTTCCCGAGGTGAAGGGCGCCTTCTCACTCGTCTTCATGGATGAGCACACCCTCTACGCAGCCCGTGACCCGCAGGGCATTCGCCCGCTGGTCCTCGGCCGGCTGGAGCGTGGCTGGGTGGTGGCCTCCGAGTCCGCCGCCCTCGACATCTGCGGTGCCAGCTTCGTCCGCGAGATCGAGCCGGGCGAGCTCGTCGCCATCGACGAGAACGGCCTGCGCACCTCGCGCTTCGCGGAAGCGAAGCCCAAGGGCTGTGTCTTCGAGTACGTCTATCTGGCCCGCCCCGACACCGACATCGCCGGGCGCAACGTGTACCTCTCCCGCGTGGAGATGGGCCGCAGGCTGGCCGCCGAGGCCCCGGTCGAGGCCGATCTGGTCATAGCGACTCCGGAGTCCGGCACGCCCGCCGCCATCGGCTACGCGGAAGCAAGCGGTATCCCGTTCGGCGCCGGTCTGGTCAAGAACGCGTATGTCGGCCGGACCTTCATCCAGCCCTCCCAGACCATTCGCCAGCTGGGCATCCGCCTCAAGCTGAACCCGCTCAAGGAAGTCATCAAGGGCAAGCGCCTGGTGGTCGTCGACGACTCGATCGTCCGCGGCAACACCCAGCGCGCACTGGTCCGGATGCTCCGCGAGGCCGGTGCCGCCGAGATCCACATCCGGATCTCGTCCCCGCCGGTGAAGTGGCCCTGCTTCTTCGGTATCGACTTCGCGACCCGCGCGGAGCTGATCGCCAACGGCATGACGGTCGACGAGATCTCCACGTCCTTGGGGGCTGACTCGCTCGCGTACATCTCGCTCGACGCGATGGTCGAGGCGACCACGATCGCCAAGCCGAACCTGTGCCGCGCCTGCTTCGACGGTGAGTACCCGATGGAGCTCCCGGACCCGGAGCTGCTCGGCAAGCAGCTGCTGGAGACCGAGCTGGCGGCAGGCCCTGCGGCGACCGCCGCGGCCGACGCACTGCGTCGTCCGTGACCGGCGACGCACACCAGCCCTGCCACCAGCCCCGTATTTCCACACGAAAGATCCCAGGCAATGTCTGAGACAACAGGTGCTTCCTACGCGGCAGCGGGCGTCGACATCGAGGCCGGCGACCGTGCCGTCGAGCTGATGAAGGAGTGGGTGAAGAAGACGCAGCGCCCAGAGGTCGCGGGCCTTGGCGGCCTCGGCGGATTCGCCGGCCTCTTCGACGCCTCGGCCCTCAAGCGCTACGAGCGTCCGCTGCTCGCCTCCGCCACCGACGGCGTCGGCACGAAGGTCGACCTCGCCCGCAAGATGGGCGTGTACGACACCATCGGCCACGACCTCGTCGGCATGGTCGTCGACGACCTGGTCGTCTGCGGCGCCGAGCCGCTCTTCATGACCGACTACATCTGCGTCGGCAAAGTGCACCCCGAGCGTGTCGCGTCCATCGTGAAGGGCATCGCCGAAGGCTGCGTGCTGGCCGGCTGCGCCCTGGTCGGCGGCGAGACCGCCGAACACCCGGGCCTCCTCGGCCCCGACGACTTCGATGTCGCGGGCGCCGGTACGGGCGTGGTCGAGGCCGACCGGCTGCTCGGCCCGGACCGTATCCGTAAGGGTGACGCGGTCATCGCGATGGCGTCGTCCGGACTTCACTCCAACGGGTACTCGCTCGTCCGCCACGTCTTCTTCGACCGGGCCGGCTGGGCGCTGGACCGCGACGTCGAGGAGTTCGGCCGCACGCTCGGCGAGGAGCTCCTGGAGCCCACCCGGATCTACTCGCTGGACTGCCTGGCGCTGACCCGCACGACCGAGGTGCACGGCTTCAGCCACGTCACCGGCGGCGGTCTCGCCAACAACCTGGCCCGGGTCATCCCGGACGACCTGCACGCCACCGTCGACCGCTCCACGTGGACGCCCGGCGCGGTCTTCGACCTGGTCGGCAAGGCCGGTCAGGTCGAGCAGCTGGAGCTGGAGAAGACGCTCAACATGGGCGTCGGCATGATCGCGATCGTCCCGGCGGAATCCGTGGATGCCGCTCTGACGACGCTGGCCGACCGCGGGGTCGACTCCTGGGTGGCCGGCGAGATCACGGACCGCGGTACGCACGGCTCGGGTGCCGAGCTGGTCGGCGCTTACGCGCGCTAGTGCCGTGACCGGCAGTGTGTGCCCCACGACAAGTGGCGTCCGGTGCGTGCGATCGCAGGGCGGCCGGACGTCCTGGGGTGGCGTCTCTCCTGCTCGAACGAGGCTGAGAGCTTGGGGACGGAGCTACCAGGGCTGGTGACCGACGCGGCGAGCGGGCGTGCCGGGCGGTGCGACGGGGCAGAGCCTGCCGGGAGGGGTACGGGGACACGCGGCGGGGGCAGGGCGCACCGATACCGTCCGGTGACCGTCCTGCTCTTGGTCGCCGGACAGGTTCAAGCTGCCGATCGGACCCGAAAAGCGCAACACAGAACCCGGTCCGGGCAGGCCCGGACCGGGTTGATGTGTCAGCGCGAGGTCAAGCGCCGCGGCGCTGTGACGACGGACCGGACTCGTCGTCCTCGTCCTCATCGTCGTCATCGTTGTACAGATCCGCGTACTGTGCGTACGGGTCATCTTCCTTGTCGTCGTCCTCGAACGGCTCTGCGTTCGGTGGCTGACTCGAAGGCGATGCGCCCAGCTCATTGGCCAGACGCGACAGGTCAGTCCCGCCGCTGCTGTACTTCAGCTGGCGGGCGACCTTTGTCTGCTTGGCCTTTGCCCGGCCGCGCCCCATGGCTCGACCCCCTCGGTGACGGGGCTCGACGGCCCCAGAGTCTTGACACGCGTTCATGTTTCAGGACGGACTCTCGGCAGAGAGACCGTGCCCGTAGGGCTTTAACGGTACCTGCTTCCGTGGCCATACGGTACGCCGCCCGCATCACACGCCCCGGAACAGGACCAACGAGAAGCCCCGTCCTCGCTGGTCAACTGCGATTTTAACCTCTTCTCGGCATGCGACCCGCCGACCGGCGTGAGTCTTGTCTCGCCGGTCGGCGGGTCAGCGGTCCGAGGGGTGGCCGCGACGCCCGGTGAGAGCTCCGCGGCCATCAGTGACGAGCGGTCAGGGGCGCCGCGCCTCGGCCATCCGCTGCTCGGCGATCCGGTCGGCCGCAGCGGCCGGCGGAATGCCGTCTTCCTTCGCGCGTGCGAATATCGCCAGCGTGGTATCGAAGATCTTCGACGCCTTCGCCTTGCACCGGTCGAAGTCGAAGCCGTGCAGCTCGTCGGCGACCTGGATGACGCCGCCCGCGTTCACCACGTAGTCGGGGGCGTACAGGATCGAACGGTCCGCGAGGTCCTTCTCGACGCCCGGGTGTGCCAGCTGGTTGTTGGCCGCGCCGCACACCACCTTGGCCGTGAGTACCGGGACGGTCTCGTCGTTCAGCGCACCGCCGAGCGCGCACGGGGCGTAGATGTCGAGGCCTTCGGTACGGATCAGCGCGGCGGTGTCCGCGGCGACGGCCACCTCGGGGTGGAGATCGGTGATCCGGCGTACCGATTCCTCCCGGACGTCCGTGACCACGACCTCGGCGCCGTCCGACAGCAGATGTTCGACGAGGTGGTGGCCGACCTTGCCGACGCCCGCGACCGCCACTTTTCGGCCACGCAGCGTCGGGTCGCCCCAGAGGTGCTGGGCCGAGGCCCGCATGCCCTGGAAGACACCGAACGCGGTGAGGACGGAGGAGTCGCCGGCGCCGCCGTTCTCCGGGGAGCGGCCGGTGGTCCACCGGCACTCGCGGGCGACGACGTCCATGTCGGAGACGTACGTGCCGACGTCGCAGGCGGTCACGTAGCGCCCGCCGAGCGAGGCCACGGCCCGGCCGTAGGCCAGCAGCAGTTCCTCGGTCTTGATCTTCTCGGGGTCGCCGATGATGACGGCCTTGCCGCCGCCGTGGTCGAGACCGGCCATGGCGTTCTTGTACGACATGCCGCGCGCCAGGTTCAGCGCATCCGCGACGGCCGCCTCCTCGGAGGCGTACGGGTAGAAGCGGGTTCCGCCGAGGGCCGGGCCCAGGGCGGTGGAGTGGATGGCGATGACGGCCTTGAGGCCGCTGGCACGGTCCTGACAGAGCACGACTTGCTCGTGTCCCCCCTGATCCGAGTGGAACAGGGTGTGCAGGACGCCGTCGGTCACATCGGTCACGGTGGTGACTCCCAAGTACGAAGCGGCGGAAGACCCTCCTGAAGGTGGGGAGGGCCCCGGACCGACCGGCACGGACGGTCCGACTGGGCATGAGCGTAAGTCCTACGCGGGCGTAGATCTGTTCCGGTGCCAAGGATCACCCCCCGGCGGAGTACCGGCGTGACACGATCTGAGGCATGTCGGTGGTGTCTTCGGTGCTCGTCCCTTACGCGTCCTACCTCCGGGTGTACGAACCGCTGGCCGCTTTTCCGGAGCCGGAGCGGACCCACTGGGCCCGCTACGCGGGGCGCGACCGCATCCCCACGGCGCAGGACGAACTCCGGCGTTCGCTGGCCGACTTGGCGGCCACCCCACCGGTCGGGGTGCCGGTGCACGAGAGCAGGGACGCGTTCGTCGCCGAGGTGGACGGCGTGGTGTGCGTCTGTCCGTGGCGGACCCGGCTGCGCGGCTGGCTGGCGCTGGAGGAGCTGGCGGAGATGTTCCCGGCCCCGGTGCTCGACGCGGTGCTGCCGCCGGTGGTGCGCGGGCAGGCGCTCGCGGACCACGCGCAGTGGGCGGAGCGCAATCCGGACGCCCGGCCGTGGATCCGGACCGCGGTGTGGCAGGTACCGGTGCGTTGGTTCGTCCTCTTCTCGGACGAGGAGCGGGAGCACACGGAGGCGGCCGGCGGCGGGGGAGCGCCGGTGTTGCGCTACCGGACCCCGATGGTGCAGGCGCGCCGCCGGCTGGCCAGGTCGCTGAGGACGCTGAGGGAGACCGTCGACGAGGGGGCGCTGACCGAGGGCCTGGTGGACGTCGGCCGGTGGCTGGAGGAGTTCCATCCGCGCGCGCTGGTCGAGCTCGACTACGGCGGGCTGGTGCACGCGCTGTCGGCCGAGCAGCTCGCCGGGGACCGGTCGGCTGCGGATGTCGCCGAGGGCATCGCGGCGCTGCGGGCCGGTGACACCGAAGGGGCGAGTGCGGCGTACGGGCGGCTGGCGGAGCGCTGGCGGATCGTGAGGGACCGTCAGTTCGCCAGCTGAGTCCGGCGGTGCGGGGTCGGGAACCGGTCTCCCCTACGGCTCGTCCGTGTGACTCATGGGAGTGGTGAGGGCAAAGTGGCGGGAGCGTACTCCTGCGGCGCTAGGACCTACGTCCCGAACCGGGCCTTTGTCTCAAGGGTGACGGATAGCACTAACTGGGCCCTTGCGCCCTTCCCCACTCCTCGTGCCAAAATAGGACAAGGAGTCCGGGGAGGACTCCATCCGTCCAATTAAGGGCGGATTGCTCTGCATTGCGCGCTATGGGGGGTCTGATGACTCCTGATCGCTCTGTGACTGATCGTCACGGTGGAGTGACTGTCCGCTATGGCATGGTCCATCGGCTTCCGTCGCTGATGAACACCTGGGAGGGCAATTCCATCGGTTTGGCCGACGCGGCTGGACGGATGGTGTAGTTGTAGTGCCGAGGACAAGCCGTTCGTCCTATAACCGACTCGGCCCGCGTCCGCCATTTCGGGCAACGCGGGTCAAGGTGCAGAATTTAGAGGAAAGAACCGAGATGGTTCGGTTCTCCCGAGGAGGCCGCTCATGACCGCTCGCACCCCTGATGCCGAGCCGCTGCTGACCCCGGCTGAGGTTGCCACGATGTTCCGCGTGGACCCGAAGACGGTCACCCGTTGGGCCAAGGCAGGCAAGCTCACGTCCATCCGCACGCTCGGTGGACACCGCCGGTACCGCGAGGCAGAGGTCCGCGCACTGCTTGCGGGTATCCCGCAGCAGCGCAGCGAGGCCTGACACACCCCTGTCGCCGCGTCACAACCGGGCTGCCCGGGTCCCCCAACCCGCGTCCGCCCACCCATAGCTCCACACGACGGGCGCCCGCCCCAACGGGCGCCATACCTGTGCAATGCGGGGTATGTCGTTCGATCGCGCTGGACTCCGCCGGGTCCAGCGCGATCTTTTTTGTGCCCGCGGGGCGGCCGGCGGGCCGGGGCTCCGGCTTCGCGTGCAGTGCCGTGCGGGCGCATCCGACTCGGACGCGCGGGTCCGCCGGGGGACGCCCGGGGCTCGTGGGACGCCCCTGGGCCTCCCCGTGGAAGCCCCTTCCGGGGAGTGCAATTGCACATATTAAATTCGCCAGTTGTAGGAAGGGTGTAAAGTCACCCTTTCTCAAAACTCATTCAGTGACACCCGTCACATGGCCTGAGTCTTGCCAAGGCCGAGCCTGCCACTGCCGGGAAGCGGACGTCCTCGCCCTTGGTCACGTGGCGGCAGGGCTTTCGTCCTCGGTCCGGTCGGCGCGGTTCTGTTCTTCGGGGGCGGCCATGGGAGCGGCGAGCGCCGCGGACTCCTGAACGGCCGCTGGAGCCCTGCTGGATGACGCGGGCGGTTCCGGGGGCGGGACGGGCCGGGAGGCCGCCACGGGCTCCATGGCGAGCCTCAGGAGCAGGTGGCAGATCGGGCAGTGCCGGGTGAGATGCCGGTAGCCGGAAGCGGCCGCCAGATGGGCGCGCAGCAGCGCGCGGGTCTCGTGCCTCGCCGTGGACGCCGCCATCCGCGCCACCTCCCGGTGGACCGCGCCGCCCCGCGCCCAGGAACAGGGGCGGCCCCTGCTGACTGAGTACCCGTGGCAGTTGCCGGAGTCAAGACACGCGAAAGCCCGGATCCAGAAGGATCCGGGCTTTCGTTACTGCGGTCCTGACGGGATTTGAACCCGCGGCCTCCACCTTGACAGGGTGGCGAGCACTCCAAACTGCTCCACAGGACCAGGTTTTCGCGGCTTCCTTGCGGCTGCCTGCGAAACCAGACTGTACAGGAGATTGGCGGCTCCAGTCGACTTCACTCCTGGTGGTGACTCCCTTACGGCCTGCCTTGCGACAGGGAGTGGGGGAGTTACGCCCCCGAGGGGGCGCCCGATCACGGAGCCGCGGCGTCGATCGCCTTCACGATCCGCTTGTCCGAGACGGGGTACGCGGTACCCAGGGCGTGCGCGAAATAGCTCACCCGGAGCTCCTCGATCATCCAGCGGATGTCCAGGACCTCCTGCGGAACGGGCCTGCCCTGCGGCATCTGTTCGAGCAGCCAGGCGTACTCGTCCTGCATCTCGTGGACCTTCTCCATGCGCGTGGTGTCGCGCTGGACGGCCGTCGGCATCTGCTGGAGCCGGCGGTCCGCGGCGACCAGGTAGCGCATCAGGTCGGGGAGCCTGCGCAGCCCGGTCCTCGTGACGAAGCCAGGCGGTACGAGGGCGGTGAGCTGGTTCCGTACATCGGTGACGTTGTTGACCAGGACCAGGCTGTTGGTGGCCTTCAGGCGTCGCTCGCAGGATTGCCAGGCAGCCAGCACCTGCTGCACCTGGGCGACCGTGTGCTCGGTCAGCGCGACGAGATCGGCGCGGACCTTGTCGTACAGCTTGCGGAACGACTCCTCGTCCCAGGCCGGCCCGCCGTGGGCGCCGATCAGCCGATCCGCGGCAGCGGTCGCGCAGTCCTCGAACAGCGCCTGGACGGAGCCGTGCGGATTGCGGGACAGCGCGAGCTTCTGCTGGTTCGTCAGCTTGTCCGAGACGAACTTCGCCGGGTTCACCGGGATGTTCAGCAGGATCAGCTTCCGGGTGCCGCGCCACATCGCCTGCTGCTGCTCGGCCTCGGTGTCGAAGAGCCGTACGGCCACGGTGCCCGCCGCGGCCCCCTCCTGCTCCACGAGCGCCGGGTAGGCCTTGACCGGCTGACCGGCCCGCCGGGTCTCGAAGACCCGGTTCAGCGTGCCGATCGTCCAGTCCGTGAGCCCCGAACGCTCGATGGACTCGCCCGAGGGCCCCGCGGTGGCCGCAGCGGCCTTGGAGAGGGCCTGACGGGCCTTGGGGCGCAGCTGGAGCTTCAGCGCCTCCAGGTCCTTCTCCTCGGCCACCCTGCGGCGCCGCTCGTCGACGATCCGGAACGTGATCTTGAGGTGGTCAGGGATCCGGGAGAGATCGAAGTCGTCGGCGGAGACCGGGACCCCGACCATCTGCTGGAGCTCACGCGCGAGGGTGACCGGCAGCGGCTCCTGCAGCGGCACCGCCCGGTCCAGGAACCGGCCCGCGTAGTTCGGCGCGGGGACGTAGTGCCGGCGGATCGGCTTGGGCAGGGAGCGGATCAGCTCGGTGACCACGTCCTCGCGCAGGCCGGGGATCTGCCAGTCGAAGCCCTCGGCGGTGACCTGGTTGAGCACCTGGAGCGGGATGTGGACGGTCACACCGTCCGCGTCCGCGCCGGGCTCGAACTGGTACGTCACCTTGAACTTGAGCTTCCCCTGCCGCCAGGAGTCCGGGTAGTCGTCCTTGGTGACGGCCCCGGCCTTCTCGTTGATGAGCATCGAGCGCTCGAAGTCGAGCGCGTCCGGCTCGTCGCGGCGCTTGTGCTTCCACCAGGAGTCGAAGTGCGCGCCGGAGACGACGTGCTCCGGGATCCGCTGGTCGTAGAAGTCGAAGAGCGTCTCGTCGTCCACGAGGATGTCGCGGCGCCGCGCCCGGTGCTCCAACTCCTCGACCTCGCCGAGAAGTTTGCGGTTGTCATGGAAGAACTGGTGGTGCGTCCGCCAGTCGCCCTCGACCAGTGCGTTCCGGATGAAGAGATCGCGGGACGTCTCGGCGTCGATCCGGCCGAAATTGATCTTGCGCTGGGCGACGATCGGTACGCCGTACAGCGTGACTCGCTCGTACGCCATCACCGCCGCCTGGTCCTTCTCCCAGTGCGGCTCGCTGTAGGTGCGCTTCAGCAGATGCTGGGCCAGCGGTTCGATCCACTCCGGCTCGACCCTGGCGTTGACCCGTGCCCACAGCCGGGACGTCTCGACCAGCTCGGCGGACATCACGAACCGCGGCTGCTTCTTGAAGAGCGCCGACCCGGGGAAGATCGCGAATTTGGCGCTGCGCGCGCCCAGGTACTCGTTCTTCTCGGTGTCCTTCAGTCCGATGTGCGACAGCAGCCCGGCCAGCAGCGAGGTGTGCACCGCCTGCTCCGGCGCATCCTCCTCGTTCAGGTGGATCCCCATCTGCTTGGCGACCGTACGCAGCTGCGCATAGATGTCCTGCCATTCGCGGATGCGCAGGAAGTTCAGATACTCCTGCTTGCACATCCGGCGGAAGCTGGACGAGCCGCGCTCCTTCTGCTGCTCGCGGATGTACCGCCACAGATTCAGGAACGCCAGGAAGTCCGACGTCTCGTCCTTGAAGCGGGCATGCTGCTGATCGGCCTGCGTCTGCTTGTCCGAGGGCCGCTCGCGCGGGTCCTGGATGGAGAGCGCGGCGGCGATCACCATGACCTCGCGCGTGCAGCCGTTGCGGTCGGCCTCGATGACCATGCGGGCGAGGCGAGGGTCGACGGGCAGCTGCGAGAGCTTCCGCCCCAGCTGCGTCAGCCGTTGCCCCTTCTTCCCCTCCTGGGGGGCCTTCTCCTCCAGGTCGAGTGCGCCGAGCTCCTGGAGCAGCTGCACACCGTCGCGGATGTTGCGGTGGTCCGGCGGGTCGATGAAGGGGAACTTCTCGACGTCGCCGAGCCCGGCCGCGGTCATCTGGAGGATGACGGACGCCAGGTTCGTACGGAGGATCTCCGCGTCCGTGAACTCCGGGCGGGTCAGGAAGTCGTCCTCGGAGTACAGCCGGATGCAGATGCCGTCCGAGGTACGGCCGCAGCGCCCCTTGCGCTGGTTGGCGCTGGCCTGCGAGATCCGTTCGATCGGCAGCCGCTGGACCTTGGTGCGGTGGCTGTAGCGGGAGATGCGGGCGTTGCCCGGGTCGATCACGTACTTGATGCCGGGAACGGTCAGCGAGGTCTCGGCGACGTTCGTCGCCAGCACGATCCTGCGGCCGGTGTGGCGCTGGAACACCCGGTGCTGCTCGGCGTGCGACAGGCGCGCGTAGAGAGGAAGCACCTCGGTGTGGCGGAGGTTCTTCTTGTTCAGGGCGTCCGCGGTGTCGCGGATCTCGCGCTCGCCGGAGAGGAAGACCAGGACATCGCCGGGGCCCTCCGCCTGGAGCTCGTCGACGGCATCGCAGATCGCGGTGATCTGGTCGCGGTCGGAGTCGTCCGTGTCCTCCTCCAGCAGGGGCCGGTAGCGCACCTCGACCGGGTACGTACGCCCGCTGACCTCGACGATCGGCGCATTACCGAAGTGCCGGGCGAAGCGCTCCGGGTCGATGGTCGCCGAGGTGATGACGACCTTCAGGTCGGGGCGCTTGGGCAGCAGCCGGGCCAGATAGCCCAGCAGGAAGTCGATGTTCAGCGACCGCTCGTGGGCCTCGTCGATGATGATCGTGTCGTACGCGAGCAGCTCGCGGTCGGTCTGGATCTCGGCCAGCAGGATGCCGTCCGTCATCAGCTTCAGATAGGTCGCGTCCGGGTTCACCTGGTCGGTGAAGCGGACCTTCCAGCCGACCGCCTCGCCGAGCGGGGTCTTCAGCTCGTCGGCGACGCGCTCGGCGACCGTACGGGCCGCGATCCGGCGCGGCTGGGTGTGCCCGATCATGCCCCGGAGGCCGCGCCCCAGCTCCATGCAGATCTTCGGGATCTGCGTGGTCTTGCCGGAGCCGGTCTCACCGGCGACGATCACGACCTGGTGGTCGCGTATCGCCTCCAGGATCTCGTCCTTCTTCTGGCTGACCGGAAGTTCTTCCGGGTACGAGAGTGCGGGCATCCGTTCGGCGCGCCCCGCGAGCCGCTCGGCTGCCTTCCCGGCCTGGGTGGCGATCTCGTCCAGCACGGCCTGCCGGGCCTCGGGCTTACGGATCCGGCGCGCCCCTTCGAGGCGGCGGCCGAGCCGGTGCGCGTCGCGGAGCGAGACGTGTCCGAGCTGGGACTGGAGATCGGCAAAGGAAGTAGACATACGGACCCCAGGATCGCACCCGGGCCCGAGGAACGGCGAACCTATTTCGCGCGGTCTGCGTCACGGCCGCGCTGACTGCGGGGGAGCTCCCGATCACAGCACGTACCATTTCGGGCAACCGATCTTCGTACCGCAGTGGAAAGGCCCTCGTCCGTGTCCCGTACGCAGTGGTACTGCCTGGTGGCGGTGCTCGCGGTCGTGCTCGGGCTGTTCTGCGGGCCCGCGACGGCGGTGACGGCGGCGACCGCGTCCGGGGATTCCGGCACCGCGGTGGCCGCCCCGGCCGTCGGCGGTCAGGGGGTGCCCGGCTGCGGCAAGGGCACGACGCACGGCGGCATCGAGCCCGGCGTACCCGTCCGGGCCCGCGCCGCGCACGACCAGGCGCCCGGTCTCGCCGAATGGGGTCCGAGCGCCGCTCCCGGCCAGGGGCCCGCGGAGCCACGCGTACGCGTCAGGCCGCTCGGGCCGGAGCCTGCCGCGCCATCCCCAATAGAACTCTCCGTACTGCGGGTTTAGGAGCTGTCCGGCGGATCCGCCGGACACGCCCTAGAGGGATGCCCGCCATCCGGTCGTCCCCTTCCCCTTCCCCCCTCCCGCACCACGAGCACGGAGTTTTGCCATGCCTACGCCCAAAACCTCCTTGTCCAGGAAGCCGCTGCTCTACGGCACCGGTGTCGTCCTCGCCGCCGCGCTGCTCGGCTTCGTCTCCTACCGCGCCACCGCCCCCGCCGACCGCTCCTCCTCGAATTCGGTCGCCGATGTCACCGCCGACCCGGACGCCGGTGTCTTCCCGGAACTGGCGAAGCTGGCCCGCCGCGACCCTGCCGACAAACTCGCGCAGGGCCCGGTCGACGCGCCCGTGGTCCTCATCGAGTACGCCGACTTCAAGTGCGGCTACTGCGGCAAGTTCGCCCGGGACACCGAACCCGCCCTGGTGAAGAAGTACGTCGACAACGGCACCCTGCGCATCGAGTGGCGCAACTTCCCGATCTTCGGCGCCGAATCCGAGGCCGTCGCGCGCGCCGCCTGGGCCGCCGGGCAGCAGGGACGCTTCTGGCAGTTCCACGCAGCCGCCTACAGCGAAGGGGCCAAGGAGAAGGGTTTCGGCAAGGACCGGCTGAAGGCGCTCGCCAAGGAGGCGGGAGTGCGGGACATCGACCGGTTCGTACGCGATGCGGACGGCGCGGCTGCTTCCGCCGCGGTGAGCAAGGACCAGGAGGAGGGGTACGGGATCGGCGCGAGCTCCACCCCGTCCTTCCTGATCAACGGCCGCCCGCTGGCCGGAGCGCAGCCGGTGGAGGTCTTCGAGCAGGCCATCCAGGCGGCGGCCGACAAGGCCGCCAACACCAAGGACGCCAAGGGCGGCTCCCAGGGCTCCGGTGACTCCGCGGGCGCCGACAGGTGACGGTGGACATCGGCTACTTCGCCGCTTTCCTCGGCGGGCTGCTGGCCCTGGTCAGCCCCTGCAGCGCCCTGTTGCTGCCCGCCTTCTTCGCCTACTCCATCGACTCGGCCTCGCGGCTACTGGCCCGTACCGGCATCTTCTACGCCGGTCTGGCCACCACCCTCGTGCCGCTCGGCGCCGCCGGCTCGTACGCCGGACGGCTCTTCTACAGTCACCGCGACCAGCTGGTCCTCGGGGCCGGCTGGCTGATCATCGGGCTCGGCGTGGCCCAGATCGTGGGCCTCGGCTTCACCTCACGCCGGATCGCGGCCCTCAGCGGGCGGATCCGGCCGACGACCGCCGTGTCGGTCTATGCCCTCGGCGCCGTCTACGGGCTGGCCGGGTTCTGCGCCGGACCGATCCTCGGCAGCGTCCTGACGGTGGCGGCGGTCAGCGCCAGCCCGGTCTACGGCGGACTGCTGCTCGCCGTCTACGCCCTGGGCATGGCGGTTCCGCTGTTCCTGCTGGCGCTGGTCTGGGAGCGCTTCGACCTCGGGCGCCGCGCCTGGCTGCGCGGCCGCGCCTTCCGGCTCGGCCGCTTCGAACTGCACACCACCACTGCGCTCTCGGGGCTGTTCTTCATCGGGCTGGGCGCACTGTTCCTCGCGTACGACGGGACGACCGCACTGCCCGGGCTGCTGGACGTGGACGATTCGTTCGCCGTCGAGCAGTGGGCGCAGCGGATCGGCGAGCAGGTGCCGGACGCGGCCGCGCTGGTGGCGGCGGTGGCGGTGGCGCTGCTGGTTCTCGGGGTGCGGGCGTGGCGCCGCCGGGATGCGAAGTCTGCGGAGCGGGAAGAGGCCTGACACGACGAAAGCCCCGTCCGATGGACGGGGCTTTCGGGTGGTGGCTGGGGCCGGGATCGAACCGGCGACCTATCGCTTTTCAGGCGATCGCTCGTACCAACTGAGCTACCCAGCCACGCAGCGCTGACGAGCTGCAGCGGTCCTGACGGGATTTGAACCCGCGGCCTCCACCTTGACAGGGTGGCGAGCACTCCAAACTGCTCCACAGGACCAAGCTGTTGTGCGACTAAGTGTCGCACAAGGTGGTGCGTGCCCCCAACGGGATTCGAACCCGTGCTACCGCCTTGAAAGGGCGGCGTCCTGGGCCACTAGACGATGAGGGCAGAACTGCTGGTGTCGCTACTTCTGCGTCTATCGCCCCCCGAAGAGAGGGACGTCAGAAGCACGTGACTCCGCTTCCCCTCGAGAGGTTCCGCTTCTTCTTCAACCTCTGGGGTTTCGGAACGGTCAAGCCCTGACCGGCGCCCTTGGGCACGTCGGAGACTGTACTACGGCGTTTCGGTGTCAGCCAAACCGAATAGGCGAAGGGGTCGCTCCGGGGTGGTTCCCCCTCGGCAGATGGCGGCTGACCTCGGTCGTTGTCAGGCCGAGCCCGCCGAGCGTGATCTTGTCCCAGGCCTGCAGACGGCGAGTCGCGCGGTCCGTAGAACACCGAGACGCGCACCTTCTCCGGCTTCCTGCTCTGTACGGCGCGCAGCCCGCCGCCGCCCGCGCAATGGTGGCGGATGCGGGCGACTGCGGCGCGGAAGAAGGCGCGGGCCATGGGGCGCGTATGCCCGGGTTCGGGGGCGGCCATGCGGGGGCGCGGGATTGCGGGACAGGGCAGGGAGTGGCGGTCCGGGGCCGGTCCGGCAGGGGTACGTGACAATGGCGGGGTGCTGGAGATGACGCGCGAAGAGTTCGAGGAACTGGTTGCCGAGGCCCTGGACCGGATTCCGCCGGAGCTGACGCGGCTGATGGACAACGTCGCGGTGTTTGTCGAGGACGAACCGGACCCCGGCGATCCGGAGCTGCTCGGGCTGTACGAGGGCACGCCGCTGACCGAGCGAGGCGAGTGGTACGCCGGGGTGCTGCCGGACCGGATCACGATCTACCGCGGGCCGACGCTGCGGATGTGCGCGTCGCGTGAGGACGTCGTGGCGGAGACGGAAATCACGGTCGTCCATGAGATCGCCCACCACTTCGGCATCGACGACGAGCGGCTGCACGCGCTCGGTTACGGCTGAGTACACCTGGGAGAGCGGCGGCGGAGGGGCCGACGGCGAAACGGCCGGTGGTGCGTGGGGCGTGTCCCATGCGGGGGAACGGGAGTTGGGCAGAGCGCACCTGTACGTTCCCGCCCTGCTTCGCTCCCCGCCTCCCGGAGGTGCCCGCCGTGCGTCAGTTGCCATCCCCTGTCCGATGGGCAGCCGTCACCGCAGTGACGATTGCCGCGTCCACCGGCTGCATGAGCATCAGCGACGACGCCGGGAAGCCGGCCCCGTCCCGGTCGGCCGAGCGGAAGGGCTCGTCGGGTGAACCGGACGGCTCCACGGTGGCGGGTACGGGACGCGCCCGTACCCGAGGGGGCGCGGAGGCGCACTCCGACCGGGAGGCCGCCGAATCGCCGAGCCCGAGCGCGTCGGCGCGCGCCTCGGTCGTACCCGGTGGCGCGCATGCGGGCGTGGGGTCCGGTGATCCGTTGCCGACCCGGGGCGGACATCCGCCGGTGCCGTCCCCGCCGGGGGGCGGGGGGTCGCAGCAGCCGGTGCCGTCCGCGGAGCCGTCGGTGTCCTCCGGGCCGTCCGCGCCGGTGACCCCGGAGCCGTCGAGCTCACCCGATCCGGAACCTTCAAGTCCGGCTCCCGGGCCCTCCGCGTCTCCGGCCGCGCAGTTCCGCAGTGACGCGATGAGCGTGCCGGACGACCTGGAGGCGCTGCGGACTCCCGAGGCATCGCCGCAGGTGGGGCCGGTGTAGCGGGTGGTCCGGAGTGTGCGGTTTGCGCGATGCGGGTGAGAGTGCGTATGGTAGTAGATCGTTTGATCCCATTGCCCGGCGCCGACACAGAAGAGCGCCGTGTGGCGCGTACTCTCCCTTGCCGTGGCTGGACCGCATTGAGGCGGTCGAAATTGCGAATCACGGAGTTATGGGCGCGTGCCGAGACTCCGGAAGGTTTCGCATTTCGCATGTCCAATTTCAGCTCTGACAACACCGTCGTGCCCGAGAACGACGAGATTGTCACCGAAGCCGAGGCCGTAGTGGCCGAGGCCGCCGAGGTGTCCGAGCCGGTCGAGACCGTCGACTTCGCCGGTTCCACCGAGGCCACCACCGACGCCGAGCCGACCGTCACCTTCGCCGACCTGGGCCTGCCCGAGGGCATCGTCCGCAAGCTCGCGCAGAACGGTGTGACCGCGCCCTTCCCGATCCAGGCCGCGACCATTCCGGACGCGCTGGCCGGCAAGGACATCCTGGGCCGCGGCCGTACCGGATCCGGCAAGACGCTCTCCTTCGGTCTGCCGACCCTGGCCACGCTGGCCGGCGGTCACACCGAGAAGAAGAAGCCCCGCGCGGTCATCCTCACCCCGACCCGTGAGCTCGCGATGCAGGTCGCGGACGCGCTGCAGCCCTACGGCGACGTGCTCGGCCTCAAGATGAAGGTCGTCTGCGGCGGTACGTCGATGGGCAACCAGATCTACGCGCTGGAGCGCGGTGTCGACATCCTCGTCGCCACCCCGGGCCGACTGCGCGACATCATCAACCGGGGCGCCTGCTCCCTGGAGAACGTCCAGGTCGCTGTCCTCGACGAGGCCGACCAGATGTCCGACCTGGGCTTCCTGCCCGAGGTCACCGAGCTGCTCGACCAGGTTCCGGTCGGCGGTCAGCGCATGCTCTTCTCCGCCACCATGGAGAACGAGATCGGCACGCTGGTCAAGCGCTACCTGAGCAACCCGGTGAGCCACGAGGTCGACAGCGCCCAGGGCAACGTCACGACCATGACGCACCACGTCCTCGTCGTGAAGCCGAAGGACAAGGCGCCGGTCACCTCCGCCATCGCTGCCCGCAAGGGCCGCACGATCATCTTCGTCCGCACCCAGCTGGGCGCCGACCGCATCGCCGAGCAGCTTGTCGAGGCGGGCGTGAAGGCGGACGCGCTGCACGGCGGCATGACGCAGGGTGCCCGCACCCGCGTGCTCGCCGACTTCAAGGACGGTTACGTCAACGCGCTCGTCGCGACCGACGTCGCCGCCCGCGGTATCCACGTCGACGGCATCGACCTGGTGCTGAACGTGGACCCCGCCGGTGACCACAAGGACTACCTGCACCGCTCGGGCCGTACCGCCCGTGCCGGCAAGTCCGGTGTCGTCGTCTCCCTGGCGCTGCCGCACCAGCGTCGCCAGATCTTCCGCCTGATGGAGGACGCGGGTGTCGACGCCTCGCGCCACATCGTCGGCGGTGCGGGCGCCTTCGACCCGGAGGTCGCCGAGATCACCGGTGCCCGTTCGCTGACCGAGGTCCAGGCCGACTCCGCGAACAACGCCGCCAAGCAGGCGGAGCGCGAGGTCGCCGACCTGACCAAGCAGCTGGAGCGCGTCCAGCGCCGCGCCGGTGAGCTCCGCGAGGAGGCCGACCGCCTGGTCGCCCGTGCCGCGCGTGAGCGGGGCGAGGACCCCGAGGCAGCAGTCGCCGAGGTCGCCGCCGAGGCTGAGGCCGCGATCGAGGCCGCCGTCTCCGTACCGGAGCAGCCCACGGCGCGCGACGACCGTCGCGACGACCGCGGTAACTTCGACCGCCGGGACAACCGCGGCAACTTCGACCGCCGGGACGACCGGGGCGGCGACCGCGGTGGGTACCGCGGTGGCGACCGTGGTGGTTTCCAGCGCCGTGACGACCGTTCGTCGGGCGGTTTCCGCCGGGACAACGACCGTCCGTCGTTCAACCGTGACCGCGGTGGCGACCGCGGTGGCGACCGTGGTGGTTTCCAGCGCCGTGACGACCGTCCGTCGGGCGGTTTCCGCCGCGACAACGACCGTCCGTCGTTCAACCGTGACCGTCGTGACGACCGCGGTGGCGACCGTGGTGGTTTCCAGCGCCGTGACGACCGTCCGTCGGGCGGTTTCCGCCGCGACAACGACCGCCCGTCGTTCAACCGCGACAACGACCGCCCGTCGTTCAACCGCGACCGTCGTGACGACCGCCCGTCCGGTGGCTTCCGCTCCGGTGGCAGCGACCGTCCGTTCAACCGCGACCGTCGTGACGACCGCCCCTCGGGCGGCTTCCGCTCCGGTGGCAGCGACCGGCCGACCGGCCGCCGCGACGACCACCGCGGTGGCACCGGCACCAACACCGGTTCCTTCGGCCGCCGCGACGACAAGCCGCGCTGGAAGCGCAACGGCTGATCACGGCTGATCCGGTCGTCTGACTGCTGATCAGGGCCCGTACGACACGTCGGTGTCGTACGGGCCCTGTGTTGTTTTGAACGAGTTCGAAATTCCCTGTCAGGGTGTCCGAGACCGCTGTTAGAGTCGCCTCATCCGCTCGGGGGGGGGTGGTGCGAGCGGCAGCAGCCGCACCACGAAGGACCACAGTGCGTCCACTGAGGACCTCCCCTCGTGCCATGTTTCCCGGGGAGGGACTTTCACATTGACTCGCTCATCCAGCGGATGGAGAAGCCGGCGCGCGTCCGGCCGTATCGCCCTCTTGGTCACCCTGGCGATCACCACCGGGGTCGGTGCGACGGCCACGGGGACGGCCGTCGCCGACACGTCCGGCGAGACCGTCGTGGTGAACCCGGGAGCACGCTTCGTGCCCCGCGCCACGCGTGTGCTCAACGCCGGTGAGACCGGCTTCCTGACGGCGCAGGAAGGCGATGACCGCCTGCGCTGGATCGACTACGCCACCGGAGCGGCCACCGTTCTGGCCGACCGGCTTCCGAAGCCGCTCGAGTACGACGTCGAGGCAGGCCGCCCCCTCGGCAACTGGCCCATCGGCTTCGGCCATGGGTCCGACACCGTGGCGGTCTATTCGGAGAGCCCGAGCCCGCACGTCACGCTGCAACAGCGCGCTGGCGGCGGGTCGACCACCATTGTCCCGATCCCGGAAGGACAGTCGTACGTCGAGACGTACGGCACGACCGTCATCACCCGTACCGGCACCCAGCAGGCCACGACGAGTCTCCATCTGCTGCGGGCGGAGGCCGACGGAGTCAAGGACCAGCAGCTGCAGGGCCTTCCCGAAGGGTGGAATCTGACGGTCGGCGACGGTGATGCCCGTTCGGTCGTCGTCAGAGGGATCCTCTGGGAAGGCACCACCATGAAGAACGGCTGGTGGCTCGTCGACCTCGAGAGCGGGCAGGTCGAGGCGCTGGACGCGAACGCCTCCGCAGTCACCCTCGGCAAGGACACCCTCCTCCAGGTGGGCTCGTATGCCGCCGAGGTGTTCGACCGGAACGACTTGAGTGCCGCGCCCCGGAAGCTGGACCTTGGGAACTTCTCGTACGACACGACGTTCCAGATGCTCGGGAACTCGCTCATCGGGGTCGGTGCCCTCAACTCGGGTAACAACGAGTACCGCGGCGAGCAGCTGTTCCGGATCTCCGACGACGGCGGGCGCGCAGAGGAACTGCTGACGGTCGCCCACACCGACCTCTCCTGGGCGCCGGACGGTTCCGTCCTGGTCGCCGGAGCCGAGACCCGGACCGACCGCGGCGCCCTCGACTGGGGCTATTACCGGTTCACGGCCGCCGCCGACGGCACCGTGACGCGCAAGCGTGTCTCGGACATCGAGGACATGCCCGCACAGCCCGCGGGCATCTCCCTGGGCAGCGGCATCCTCACCACGGCCGACGACTCGAACCTCTTCATGCCGCACACGTACATCGGCAGCTACCGCAGTACGTGGCTCAAGACCTCCGGCCGTCCCGAGGAGATCCGGACGACGGTGGACGGCCTCACCAGCGGGCGGGACGCGGACTGCGGGTGGACGGACGGCTCCTACTGCATCACCATGCTCGCGAGCGGTGACGGATTCCACGGACGCAAGGAGGGGACCGAGCAGGGCAAGACCATGCTCTTCCGGAACGGCACGGCGGCCTGGGGGCCGACGCTCACCACCGGCATGATGTCTCCGCAGCTCGTCGACCTCTCCGGCCGTTACGGTGTCGTGAACGAGGCGTCGGGCGGCAATCAGATGATCACCGAGTTCCAGGGCGCCAATTCCGGCACCGTCCTGGAGAAGCGGCCTCAGGGCGCCGCGGCGCTGTGGGGCAACACCCTGTGGAGCAGCCTCCCGGACTCGTCCACGGTGTCCTCGAAGACCCTGCCGGCGGGCACGGCGGGCACCACCTTCACCACACGCAACAAGTGTGTTCCCAGCGAGCTGCAGGCCGTGGGCCGCTGGGTGTACTGGGGGTGCCGGGACAACACGAACTGGTTCAAGGGCGCGGGTGTCTACGACCGGCAGACCGGGCGTTCCATGACGGCGCCGGACGCCGAGATCCTTCTCGGCGACGGCTACTTCGTCGCCTACACGCAGAAAGCCGGACTCACCCTCTTCGATCTGCACGGCGGCCTGCCTACCAGCGGCGCCTACGCTGATCTGCCCGAGCGGCCGCTGGTGAGCGCGGCGGACCTGGGCAAGGGCACAGTGCGTCGCTCCGGCTGGACCGTCGACCGCTTCGGCGGTCATGTCGCGTACACCGGGGACGACCGGCGGGTTCGCATCGTCCCCGCGGGTGTCCCGACCTCGCAGCTCTCGGTGATCGACACGAAGGCGCCCGGAACCTCGCTCGATCTGCGGTCGACCACTGCGAACTGGGCGGGCACCTGGTGGCTGTCCAAGCCGGCTGCTTCGTGGAAGGTCACGGTGAAGAACAAGGCGTCGGGCCGGGTCGTGCGCACGGTCGCCGGCGGCGAGGCCCGCGGCACGGTCAGTGCCGCGTGGGACGGGAAGGACTCGGCAGGGGGGTTCGTCGCCAACGGTGCGTACACCTGGACGATGACGGCGAAGCCGGCCGACGGTCAGGGTGCGGATCTCACTGTATCGGGGACCGTGAAGCTCTCCGGAGGCGCGGCGACTGCGCGTGACTTTGTCGGGAACGACGGGTTCGGTGATCTGCTGGGGTTCACGTCCGCCGGTGTCGCGGACTTCCGCGGTGGTAAGGGCAACGGGACCGGCGCGGTCAGTTCGAAGGTGTCGGGGTCCGGTTGGACCGGTGCGAACACGGTGACGGCGGCGGTGCCGTTCGATGATGTGAGCGGTGACCGGTGCAATGACGTGCTGGTGCGGGTGAAGAGCGGTGAGCTGCGGGCGTACAAGCCTTCGTGCGGTGGTGCGCTGAAGTCGACTACGGCGTACACGAAGGTCGGTACGGGCTGGAATGTGTACGACGTCCTGACGTCGCCCGGTGACCTCAACGGGGACGGCCGGGCTGATCTGCTGGCCCGTGAGACGTCGACCGGTTATCTGTACCTGTACACGAGCAAGGGCACGGGTGCCCTCAACGCCCGCGTGAAGATCGGTACGGGGTGGAAGGGCTACCTCCTCGCCGGTGCCGGTGATCTGAACGGTGACGGCAAGGGGGATCTGCTGGCGCGGGACAAGGCCGGGGTGCTGTGGCGCTATGCCGGGACGGGGCAGGGCAAGCTGGCGCCCCGGGTGAAGGTCGGCGGGAGCTGGCACATGTACAACTCCGTGGTCGGAGTCGGCGATGCGAGTGGTGACGGCAAGGCCGATCTCCTTGCTCGCGACACGGCCGGGGTGCTGTGGGCCTACCGGGGTGACGGCAAGGGCCTCTTCGCCACACGGGTGAAGGTCGGAACGGGCTGGCAGATGTACTCCAGGCTCGCCTGACCTCCCTACCTCCTCGGAGGCGACTCCTCAGTGCAAGGGCGCGGCCTGCGGGCCGCGCCCTTGCTCGTGCTGCGCCATGTTTTCCCAGTCGTAACCACGAGGGCGGCATGCGTACTTCGGGGCGAGGGCATCGCTGGGGTCATGACAACAGACGAGGTCGAAAGCAAGCCACCGCCGGGCGTCTCCGACGAGGAGCGTCTCGCGCAGCTCGGCTACACGCAGACACTGGCCCGGCGGATGTCGGCGTTTGCCAACTACGCCGTCTCGTTCACGATCATCTCGGTGCTCTCCGGCTGCCTGACGCTGTATCTGTTCGGCATGAACACCGGCGGCCCCGCCGTCATCACCTGGGGCTGGGTCGGTGTCGGCCTGATGACGCTGTTCGTCGGCCTGGCGATGGCGGAGATCTGCTCGGCGTACCCGACCTCCGCGGGGCTCTACTTCTGGGCGCACCGGCTGGCCCCGCCGCGCTCGGCGGCGGCCTGGGCCTGGTTCACGGGCTGGTTCAACGTCCTCGGTCAGGTCGCCGTGACCGCGGGGATCGACTTCGGGGCGGCGTCGTTCCTCGGGGCCTACCTGAACCTCCAGTTCGACTTCGAGGTCACGCCCGGCCGGACGATCCTGCTGTTCGCCGCGATCCTGCTGCTGCACGGGCTCCTGAACACGTTCGGGGTCCGCATCGTCGCGATCCTGAACAGCGTGAGCGTGTGGTGGCACGTCCTCGGGGTCGCCGTCATCGTCGGCGCCCTCACCTTCGCACCGGACTCGCACCAGTCGGTGTCGTTCGTCTTCACCGAGTTCGTCAACAACACCGGCTGGGGCAGCGGCTTCTACGTCGTGATGATCGGCCTGCTGATGGCCCAGTACACCTTCACCGGCTACGACGCCTCCGCCCATATGACGGAGGAGACCCACGACGCGGCGACGGCGGGCCCGCGCGGCATCGTCCAGTCGATCTGGACCTCCTGGATCGCCGGCTTCGTCCTCCTGCTCGGCTTCACCTTCGCCATCCAGTCGTACGACGGAGCCCTGAACTCCCCGACCGGCGCCCCGCCCGCCCAGATCCTCCTGGACGCCCTCGGCGCCACCGCAGGCAAGCTCCTGCTGCTGGTCGTGATCGGCGCGCAGCTGTTCTGCGGAATGGCGTCGGTGACCGCGAACAGCCGCATGATCTACGCGTTCTCCCGGGACGGCGCACTCCCGTTCTCCCACGTCTGGCACACGGTCAGCCCCCGCACCCGCACCCCTGTCGCCGCGGTCTGGCTCGCCGCCCTCGGCGCGCTCGCCCTCGGCCTCCCGTACCTGATCAACGTCACCGCGTACGCCGCAGTGACCTCGATCGCGGTGATCGGCCTCTACATCGCGTACGTCATCCCCACCCTGCTCCGCCTCGTGCGCGGCGACGAATTCACCCCGGGTCCCTGGCACCTCGGCCGCTGGTCCCGGCCCATCGGGATCGTCGCGGTGGCGTGGGTGGGGGTCATCACGGTCCTCTTCATGCTGCCGCAGCTGTCCCCCGTCACCTGGGAGACGTTCAACTACGCCCCGATCGCCGTCCTGGCCGTCCTGGGTTTCGCGGCGACGTGGTGGGTCGTGTCGGCCCGCCACTGGTTCCTCAAACCGGATCACAAGCGCACGAGCGCGGACATCACCGCCGAATGACGACCCCCGGAAGCGGCTCGACAGGCCCGGCAGCCGATACCCGATCGGCGGCCGGGCTCCGGCGGGCTATGCTCAGGGGTGATGCGCCGAGGGCCGTTAGCTCAATTGGCAGAGCAGCGGACTTTTAATCCGTTGGTTGTGGGTTCGAGTCCCACACGGCCTACCGCTCAGCCCCAGGTCAGAGAGGGTTTCTGGCCTGGGGCCGACTCTTGTTCGCGTTCATGTCGGGCAGTTGCTCCACCGATGCTCGCCCGAAGTGCACACGATCACGACATGGCAGAGCCCCGACCGCGAGTGCGGCCGGGGCTCAACAGCCGGTGTTACCGGTCCCAGTGCCGGTCGTCGGACTCGGACGGCAGTGCGCCGTGCCCTTCGGACCAGTGGTTCACCCAGCCGCACAGTGCGCACGCATAGCGCCCGTCGATGCCGTGCACTTCGGTGCCGCATTGCCTGCAATCCGTGCGAGTGATCTCGTTGCGCGTCGCGGTGACGGCCGTGGACTGAGCTTCGGGGCGCCGGGTCATGGTGGGAACGTACCCCCGGGCGACGCTTTCCCACCGGGTGACGTGATGCTCGGTGCCGTCAGCGCCCGAGGCTGTACCGCCGACGGCGCGGAGGACCCATGCTCCACACGGCCTACGTGAGGTGGGGAGGGGTTTCGGCCTCTGGCCCGCAAGGGAGCGCCCCGTCCGGTTCCGACCGGGCGGGGCGCTCCCTCGTTGACGGGTACCCGCTACGTGCAAGGGCGCCCTCCGGCACATGCGTGTGCCGGAGGGCGCCCGTGGCGTTCGGAGCGGGTGCGTCGTGTCCGTCAGCCTGCCGTGGTGGTGGCGATCCGCCGTTCGAAGGCCGCGAACGCGGCTTCCTGGCGCCACTGGACCCGCGCCTTGGTGCTGGCGTCCAGGAGGCGCCGGCACTGCTGCCGGGGGTTGTGCGCACCGGGGATGTCGTGGCGGCAGGGGCCGGCGAGACGGTAGCCGTCCCGGGTCGGGTTGCCCTGCCAGAGGCTGGTGCCCGGTAGGAAGGCGTACTCCAGGGAGGCCCGCGCGAGGTCCTTCAGGTCGCGGTAGCCGAGGTGGTACGTCGTGGCGGCGTACTGGTACTCGTGGCTGATGTCGATCCGGGAGACGCCGGGATCGTCGGTGGCCAGTACGACGGGCACGCCGTAGGAGCGGTAGGTGGTGAAGGGGTGGTCGGCGCCCTTGACCCCGAGGATCTGCGCGTTGCTGCTGAACGGGACCTCGACCGCGATCTGCCGGGCGGCCATGGTGCGGGCGAGCTGCCGCCAGTTGTCCTCGTGGACCAGGTCGACACCGTGGCCGATGCGCTCGGCGTGGGCGACGTTCACGGCCTCGTTGATGTGGAAGGTCAGATCCTCGGGCTTGACCAGGCCGGGCACCAACTCGCCCGCGTGCAGGGTGATGTGCGCCTTGGGGTACACGCGGTGCAGGTAGTCGAGCATCCGCATCTGGAGGCTGTAGTTCTGCAGGGAGCTGTCCCAGTCCTCCGGCTGCACCAGGTTCACGGCGACGAACCGCTTGTCCCGTTCGGCGAGGCGCAGTCCCAGGGCCATCTGCGTGAAGACCCGCACGGGCGAACTGCCGCGCGACACCTGGGAGATCCACCGCACCGGCAGCCGGCAGCCGGCCTCCGCGCGGGGCCTGCCGCACTGTGCTGCCGTGCGGAACTCCGCGTCGGACTCGTCCGTCTCCCGGCTCGCCTCGGCGACCAGCTGGTCCAGCCTGCCGCCGGCCAGCAGTTTGCCGTGCAGCTTTGCCAGGTCCGGGTCCCAGCCGACCTCGTCGGCCAGTTTCTTGGCGTCGTCCGACGCCGGGGTCACCATGGTTTCCAGATAGAACTGGTTCTGCCTCGCGACGGTGTCGGCCACTTCGGCGAGCAGCTTGCCCCGGTGGCGCCAGGTGACCTCGCCGAACTTCCCGAACGTGTCGAAGAAATGGTCGTGCCCGGACTGCCCGGGCGGGAAGTCCTGCATCGACCACGCCTCCAGTACCGCGCGGCGGAAAGCGGCATCGGTCAGGGCGTCGGACGCCGGGCGCCGGCCCGGACCGCACGGCGGCACCACCGCGGTCAGCGTCGCCTCGTCGATGCACAGACCGTCGTCCGCGGCGAGCGAGATCAGATACTCGGTCGAGACGGCGCCGGACAGGTGGTTGTGCAGGTCCCCTCCCTTCGGCAGTGCCGTGAAGAAGGCCTTCAGCGCGGCCGGATCGTGCCGGATCGCGGCGAGTCGCGCGGAGGCCAGGGACTCCCCGCGGGTGGGCAGGGGTGCGGCAGCGGGGGACCGAGTGGCGGCCACCGGCTGCGCGGCGGCGGGCAGCGAGCCCGGCAGCAGGGACAGGACGGCGAGGGCGCCGAGACCGATCGGGGCCAGCAGGCCACGCGGGCGGCGCACGGAGCGGTGGTTCACGGAGATCACCTGCGCATGATCCCGAGTTCCGCCGACGCTGAACGCGCGACGGGCGGTCACCCGGCAGGGACCACCCGGCCGAGTGATCACGCCAGACGTCCTGCCGATTCTTCCCGGCGGTCCACGAGCGTTTGGCGCGCGCACCTGTTCGTCGGCCGCCTTCTCTTCGGCGGGCGCGGGTCCGGTACGGCCTGTTCCCTCACGGCCGGCCGGGCGGCTCACGCGTGACCGGCGGCGGTGCGGTCGGACCGGGCGCGGGGAGCCGACGAGAGGGCGGCGCGGGTGGGTGTGGCGCCCCGTGCGGAACGGAGCGCCACACCCACGTACGCCTGTCGGCCCTCAGTCCTCGCCCTCCAGGTCCCCCTCCGTCTCCAGGAACGCCTGGCGCAGCGCCTCCAGTACCGCAGGGTCGGGCTCGGCCCACATGCCGCGGGACTCGGCCTCCAGGAGCCGTTCCGCGATGCCGTGCAGGGCCCAGGGGTTGGCCTGCTGCAGGAATTCGCGGTTGGTCGGGTCCAGGACGTACGTCTCGGTGAGCTTGTCGTACATCCAGTCGGCGACCACGCCCGTCGTCGCGTCGTAGCCGAAGAGGTAGTCGACCGTCGCGGCGAGTTCGAAGGCGCCCTTGTAGCCGTGGCGGCGCATCGCCTCGATCCACTTGGGGTTGACCACGCGGGCGCGGAAGACGCGGGACGTCTCCTCGACGAGGGTGCGGGTGCGGACCGTCTCCGGGCGGGTGGAGTCGCCGATGTACGCCTCCGGGGCGGTGCCGCGCAGGGCGCGGACCGTGGCCACCATGCCGCCGTGGTACTGGAAGTAGTCGTCCGAGTCCGCGATGTCGTGCTCGCGGGTGTCCGTGTTCTTGGCGGCCACGGCGATGCGCTTGTACGCCGTCTCCATTTCGTCGCGGGCCGGGCGCCCGTCGAGTTCGCGGCCGTAGGCGTAACCGCCCCAGACGGTGTAGACCTCGGCGAGGTCGGCGTCGGTGCGCCAGTCGCGGCTGTCGATGAGCTGGAGGAGACCCGCTCCGTAGGTACCGGGGCGGGAGCCGAAGATGCGGGTGGTGGCCCGGCGTTCGTCGCCGTGTTCGGCGAGGTCGGCCTGGGCGTGCGCCCGGATGTGGTTCTGCTCGGCCGGTTCGTCGAGGGAAGCGGCGAGACGTACCGCGTCGTCGAGCAGGCCGATGGTGTGCGGGAACGCGTCCCGGAAGAAGCCGGAGATGCGGAGCGTCACATCGATGCGCGGGCGGCCCAGCTCGGCGAGGCCGATCGGTTCCAGGCCGGTGACGCGGCGCGAGGCGTCGTCCCAGACCGGGCGGATGCCGAGCAGCGCCAGTGCCTCGGCGACGTCGTCGCCGGAGGTGCGCATCGCGCTGGTGCCCCACAGGGAGAGGCCGACCGAGGTGGGCCACTCGCCGTTGTCGGTGCGGTAGCGCTCCAGGAGCGAGTCGGCCAGAGCCTGGCCGGTCTCCCAGGCGAGGCGGGACGGGACCGCCTTCGGGTCGACGGAGTAGAAGTTGCGGCCGGTCGGCAGGACGTTGACCAGGCCGCGCAGCGGGGATCCGGAGGGGCCCGCCGGGACGAAGCCGCCGTTCAGGGCATGGACGGTGTGGTCGAGTTCGGCGGTGGTGGCGGACAGCCGGGGGACCACCTCGCTGGCGGCGAAGTCGAGGATGTCCGCGACCGGTCGGGGATGCGATGCCGTGACGGTCGCGACCGCCGCCGGGTCCCAGTCCGCGTCCTCCATCGCCTGGACCAGGGCGCGTGCCTGCTCCTCGGCCTCGTCGGCGGTGGTGCGGGTGGCCGCGGACTCGTCCAGCCCGAGTGCCTCGCGCAGGCCGGGCAGCGACGCCGTACCGCCCCAGATCTGGCGGGCGCGCAGGATCGCCAGGACCAGGTTGACCCGGTCCGCACCGGCCGGGGCACCGCCCAGGACGTGCAGGCCGTCGCGGATCTGGGCGTCCTTGATCTCACAGAGCCAGCCGTCCAGATGCATGATGAACTCGTCGAAACCCTCGTCGTCCGGGCGGTCGTCGAGCCCGAGGTCGTGGTCGAGCTTGGCGGCCTGGATCAGGGTCCAGATCTGGGCGCGGATCGCGGGCAGTTTCGCCGGGTCCATCGCGGCGATCTGGGCGTGTTCGTCGAGGAGTTGCTCCAGGCGCGCGATGTCGCCGTAGCTGTCCGCGCGGGCCATCGGCGGCACGAGGTGGTCGATCAGCGTGGCGTGGACGCGGCGCTTGGCCTGCGTGCCCTCGCCCGGGTCGTTCACCAGGAACGGGTAGACGAGCGGGAGATCGCCCAGTGCCGCGTCCGGGCCGCAGTCCGCGGACAGGCCCGCGTTCTTGCCGGGCAGCCACTCCAGGTTGCCGTGCTTGCCGAGGTGGATCATCGCGTCGGCCCCGAAACCGCCGTCGTCCCGCGCCGCAGCGATCCAGCGGTACGCGGCCAAGTAGTGGTGCGAGGGCGGCAGATCGGGGTCGTGGTAGATCGCGATCGGGTTCTCGCCGAAGCCGCGCGGCGGCTGGATGAGAATGAGGAGGTTCCCGCGGCGCAGGGCGGCGAGCACGATGTCGCCCTCCGGGTTGCGGGAGCGGTCCACGAACATCTCGCCGGGCGGCGGACCCCAGTGCTGCTCGACGGCGTCGCGGAGTCCGTCCGGGAGCGTGGCGTACCAGCGCCGGTAGTCGGCGGCCGGGATACGGACCGGGTTGCGGGCCAGCTGCTCCTCGGTCAGCCAGTCCTGGTCGTGGCCGCCGGCCTCGATCAGGGCGTAGATCAGCTCGTCGCCGTCGCCGGAGACCAGGCCGGGGAGTTCGTCCTCGGGCCCGAAGTCGTAGCCCTCGGCGCGCAGTCGCCGCAGCAGGGCGACGGCGCTGGCGGGGGTGTCGAGCCCGACGGCATTGCCGATACGGGAGTGCTTGGTCGGGTAGGCGGAGAGGACGAGTGCCAGGCGCTTGTCCGCGGCCGGGATGTGGCGAAGCCGTGCGTGGCGTACGGCGATTCCGGCGACGCGTGCGGCGCGTTCGGTGTCGGCGACGTACGCGGGGAGTCCGTCCTCGTCGATCTCCTTGAAGGAGAACGGGACGGTGATCAGTCGGCCGTCGAACTCGGGGACCGCGATCTGGCTGGCCGCGTCGAGCGGGGAGACACCCTCGTCGTTGTCCTCCCAGTCGCTGCGCGAGCTGGTCAGGCAGAGAGCCTGCAGGATCGGTACGTCGAGTCCGGTGAGCGCACCCGCGTCCCAGGACTCGTCGTCGCCGCCCGCCGATGCCTCGGCGGGCCGGGTGCCGCCCGCGGCGAGGACGGTGGTGACGATGGCGTCGGCGGCGCGCAGTTCGTCGATGAGTGCGGGTTCCGGGGTACGCAGCGAGGCGACGTACAGGGGGAGGGCGCGAGCGCCCGCGTCCTCGATCGACCGGCAGAGCGTGTCGACGAACGCGGTGTTCCCGCTCATGTGGTGGGCGCGGTAGTAGAGCACCGCGACGGTCGGGCCGTCACAGGCGCGCGCGGTGCGCTCCAGGGGTCCCCAGGACGGTGCGGGCGCCGGGGGCTCGAAGCCGTGGCCGGTCAGCAGCACGGTGTCGGACAGGAACCGGGCCAGCTGGTCCAGGTTGGCCGGGCCGCCGTGCGCCAGGTAGGCGTGGGCCTCGGCGGCGATCCCGATCGGGACGGTGGAGGCGGCCATCAGCTGGGCGTCGGGGGCCTGTTCGCCAGTGAGGACGACGACCGGCCTGCCGGTGGCGAGGACCTGGTCGAGCCCTTCCTGCCAGGCGCGGACACCGCCGAGGAGGCGTACGACGACGAGGTCGGTGCCGTCGAGGAGAGCGGGGAGGTCGTCGAGGGGCAGGCGCGAGGGGTTGGCGTAGCGGTAGGTCACCGGGCCGTCCGCGGCGCGGGCGCTGAGCAGGTCGGTGTCGGACGTCGACAGGAGCAGGATCATGCGGCGTCGGGCCTTCCTCGGGGTGTCCACGCCCCGGGCGGTGTCGGAATGGGGTCTCCCCTGCTCGAGCGGCGTCGAGAGCTTGGGGAAGGGAGTTCCTGACTCGCCCGGCGCCCAGGCCGGACTCACAGTGGCGGGACCGCGCCGGATTCGCACCGGGCTTCCTCCCTCATCGCCGTCTCCGGCGATGCCGGGCCGGGTGGCCCGTTGCTAGGCATAGTAAGGGCCTGGACCGGCCAGCACTTGGGGGGCGGCGTCACGGGGCTGGGGCACGCACCTCGCGGCGTTGTCGTCCCTCACCATGGCTCCTTCCCCAAGCTCTCGGCTTCGCTCGAGCAGGGGAGACCCCATCCGGCTCAGTCCTCCGCCTTGCGATGCACGCACCCCAGCCCCGCTCCTTCCCCCACCCCCATTGCCGGCCGGTCTTACATCGGATGGGATTCATACAGCTCAGAATGATGGTCGGTATGCTCGCCGCCATGTCCACTTCCGACACCCCGCCATCGGCCCCTGGGGAGCCTGTCTCCCGTGACCGCGGCGATGCCTGCCCGGGGTCGCTGCGGCTCCACCGGGCGGACGACGGGGCGCTGGCGCGGGTCCGGGTCCCCGGTGGCGTGCTGACTGCCCGGCAGGCGGACGCGCTCCACGCCGCCGCGCGGGAGTTGGGCGACGGTGAGCTGCATCTCACTTCTCGGGGCAATGTCCAGTTGCGCGGTCTCGACCCGGAGTGCGGCGGACGGCTCGCCGAACTCCTGGGCGGGGCAGGGCTGCTGCCGTCCCGGAGCCATGAGCGGATACGCAACGTCGTGGCCTCCCCGCTCTCCGGGCTCGACGGCCGGGGCCACCGGGATGTCCGGCCGTGGCTGACCGCGCTGGACGCGCTGTTGTGCGGAAGTGACAAAGCGGCCGGGCTGTCCGGCCGCTTTCTCTTCGCGCTGGACGACGGCCGTGGTGACGTCGATGCCCTGGGCGCGGATGTGACGTTGCTGGGGCAGAGCGACGGGAGCGCGCTCCTGCGGATCGGGGCCGCGGAGGCAGTGCTGAGGGTCTCCGGGGGCGATGCGCCGCGCGCGGCGCTCATCGCCGCCGAGACGTTTCTGGCGGCGGCGCGGGAGACGGGTGCCTGGCGGGTGAGCGAACTTCCGTTCGCGGCCGAAGAGTTGCTGGAGCCGGTGCGGGTGGCGCTGGGGGTGGCCGGTGCCGCGGAGCGCGTACCGCAGGCGACGGCGGCGCAGGAGCCCGCCCATGGCGTCGTCGGCACCGCGGCCTGTGTGGGGGTGCCGCTCGGGCGGCTCACCGGTGCGCAGTGGGCGAGCCTGTCCCGCGTGGGCCGCGAGCTGCGGCTGACCCCGTGGCGGAGCGTCGTCGTGACGGGCGTGACGCCCGGCGAAGCGGCGGCGCGGCTGCTCGAGTGGGATGCGGCCGGACTGATCATCGGGCCCGGCTCCGGGTGGACGGGGGTCGGTGCGTGCATCGGCCGGCCCGGCTGTGCGAAGTCCCTGGCAGATGTGCGGGGTGACGCGGAGGCCTTCGTACGGGCCGCCGGAGAGCCCGTGGCCGGGCAGCTCCCCGTCCACTGGTCCGGCTGCGAACGCCGCTGCGGTCACCCCAAGGGCGCCTGGGCCGACGTCGTCGCCGTTCCGGGCGGGCACCAGGTGGCCCAGGTCCGCGGCGGCGAACGGGGCGCCCCCGTGACGGTCCACGGCAGCCCGTCCGACCTGGCCGCCGCGGTGAACGCCGCCCGCCGCACCCGTATCTGAACCACCGACCCGAGGGCGCTGCAGCCCGACCACCGACCGGAGAGAGCGAAACCACCGTGTTCCAGTACGAGAAGGACGGACCGGCGATCTACCGCCAGTCCTTCGCCACCATCCGCGCCGAGGCGGATCTCGCGGGGCTTCCCGCCGACATCAGCCAGGTCGCGGTCCGCATGATCCACGCCTGCGGCATGGTCGACCTCGTACGCGACATCGACTTCACCCCGGGGGTCGTGGCCGGTGCCCGCGCGGCGCTGCGCTCCGGTGCGCCGATCCTGTGCGACGTGGCCATGGTCGCCAGCGGGGTCACCCGCAAGCGGCTGCCCGCCGACAACGAGGTCATCTGCACCCTGTCGGATCCCACGGTCCCCGATCTCGCCAGGAAGCTCGGCACGACGCGCAGCGCCGCCGCGATGGAGCTGTGGCGGGACCGCATGGAAGGGGCGGTGGTGGCCGTGGGCAACGCACCGACCGCCCTGTTCCGGCTGCTTGAGATGATCGAGGAAGGTGCTCCGCGCCCGGCCGCCGTCATCGGTGTGCCCGTCGGCTTCGTCGGGGCCGCCGAGTCCAAGGACGCCCTGGCCGACCATCCGTCCGGTCTGGAACACCTGGTCGTACGGGGCCGTCGCGGCGGCAGCGCCATAGCCGCGGCCGCGCTCAACGCGATCGCCAGCGAGGAAGAGTAAGAGTGAGCGAGCAGAACACGGGCCGGCTGTACGGGGTGGGGCTCGGTCCCGGCGATCCGGCACTGATGACCGTACGCGCCGTGCAGATCATCGCCGAGGCCGATGTCATCGCCTATCACAGCGCCCGTCACGGACGGTCCATCGCGCGCTCCATCGCCGCCGAGCACATCCGCGCGGACCACATCGAGGAGAAGCTGGTCTATCCGGTCACGACGGAGACCACCGATCACCCGGGCGGCTACCGGGGTGCGATGGAGGAGTTCTACGGCGAGGCCGCGGCCAGGCTGGCCGTGCACCTGGACGCCGGGCGGACGGTGGCGGTGCTCGCCGAGGGCGACCCGATGTTCTACGGCTCGTACATGCACATGCACAAGCGGCTCGCCGACCGGTATCCCACCGAGGTGATCCCCGGGGTCACGTCGGTCAGCGCCGCCGCCGCCCGGCTCGGCACCCCGCTGGCCGAGGGCGAGGAGGTGCTGACGATCCTGCCCGGCACGTTGCCGGAGGAGGAGCTGACGGCCCGCCTGGCCGCCACCGACGCCGCCGTGGTGATGAAGCTGGGGCGCACGTTCCCCGCCGTGCGGCGCGCCTTCGAGGCCTCCGGGCGGCTGGACGAGGCGCACTACGTGGAGCGCGCCACGATGGCCGGGGAGCGCACCGGCGATCTCGCGGACACCGACCCGGACTCCGTTCCGTACTTCGCCGTCGCGGTGCTGCCCAGCCGGATCGACACACCGCGGCCGGAGGCCGCCGAGGACGCGGAGCGCGTGGGCGAGGTCGTGGTCGTCGGGACCGGTCCCGCCGGGCCGCTGTGGCTGACCCCGGAGTCCCGCGGGGCGCTGGCCGCCGCCGACGATCTCGTCGGCTACACCACGTACGTGGACCGCGTCCCGGTCCGCCCGGGACAGGCGCGCCACGGCTCCGACAACAAGGTGGAGTCGGAGCGTGCCGAGTTCGCCCTCGACCTGGCCCGGCGCGGACGCCGTGTGGCCGTGGTCTCGGGCGGCGACCCGGGGATCTTCGCCATGGCGACCGCCGTGCTGGAGGTCGCCTCGCAGGACGCGTACGCGAAGGTTCCCGTGCGGGTGCTGCCCGGGGTGACCGCGGCCAACGCGGCCGCCGCCCGTGCGGGCGCGCCGCTCGGCCACGACTACGCCACGGTCTCGCTCTCCGACCGGCTCAAGCCGTGGGAGGTGATCGCCACTCGGCTGCGCGCGGCCGCGGCGGCGGACCTGGTGCTGGCGCTGTACAACCCGGGTTCGCGCACCCGCACCGAGCAGGTCGGCAAGGCCCGTGACCTGCTGCTGGAGCACCGTTCGCCGGATACGCCGGTGGTGGTGGGCCGGGATGTGGGCGGCCCCTCGGAGAGCGTACGCATCGTCACCCTGGCGGAGCTGGAACCGGCCGAGGTCGACATGCGGACGATCCTGCTGGTCGGTTCCTCCCAGACGCGGTCGGTGCGGCGGGGCGACGGTCAGCAGATCGTGTGGACGCCGCGGCGTTACCCGGAGGCCTGACGGCCTCCCCGCCGGTAGGGAGTGGCCTCCGGTCAGCCGAGCAGGCCGGACAGCCAGTCCACGGCGAGTTCCGGTGTGGGGGCCACGGGGACGCCGTCCGGGACCGGCGGCCGGCGGACCACCACCACCGGAACACCGGCCTCCCGGGCCGCGGTCAGTTTCGGGGCGGTGGCGTCACCCCCGCTGTCCTTGGTGACGAGGACAGCGATGCGGTGACGGCGGATCAGTTCGCGCTCCCCGTCGAGGGTGAACGGCCCCCGGTCCAGCAGGACCTCCATCCGCGCCGGGTGCGGTCCGTCGGGGGCGTCCACCGACCGCATCAGGAACCACTGCGAGTCGAGACCGGCGAAGGCGGCGAGCCCCATCCGGCCCGTGGTCAGGAAGACCCGCTGCCCGAGCCCAGGCAGCGCCTTTGCCGCCTCGGCCAGGGAGCCGACCGGGTGCCAGCGGTCGCCGTCCGTGGGCACCCAGCCGGGGCGGCGCAGAGCGAGCAGGGGAACATGGGCGGCGGCGGCGGCCGACGCCGCATGGAAGCTGATCGTCCCGGCGAAAGGATGGGTGGCATCGATGAGCGCGTCGACCCGGTGCGTCCGCAGCCACGCGGCGAGCCCGTCGGCTCCGCCGAACCCGCCCACCCGCACCTCGCCGGGCGGCAGCTTCGGACTGGCCACCCGGCCGGCCAGCGAACTGGTGACCCGGGCCCCGGCCGGGAGCGCCCCGGCCAGGAGCTCGGCGAGACGGCGTGCCTCCGTGGTGCCACCGAGGACGAGTACGTGCATGGGATCGGTCCAGACATGAGTGAGGCGAAGGGCGGGCGCAGCGCCCAACTCAAACACACCGGTCTGCGGTCGGGCTGGACGACGGGTGCCTGTGCGACCGCGGCCACGACCGCCGCGTACACCGCCCTGCTGACCGGCGACTTCCCCGACCCGGTGACCATCGTGCTGCCCAAGGGCCAGAGCCCGGCGTTCGCGCTGGCGGTGGAGGAACTCGCCGGGGACCGGGCGACGGCCGGCGTGGTCAAGGACGCGGGAGACGACCCGGACGTGACGCACGGCGCGCTGGTACGGGCCACGGTGCGCCGGCTGCCGGCGGGGTCGGGTGTGGTGTTCCGGGCCGGTCCGGGCGTGGGCACCGTGACCCGCCCCGGTCTGCCGCTCGACGTCGGCGAGCCCGCGATCAACCCGATGCCGCGGCAGATGATGCGCGACCACATCGCGCGCGTGGCGGCGGACCACGGGGACACGGGTGACGTCGAGATCACCGTGTCCGTCGATCACGGCGAGGAGATCGCCCGTTCCACGTGGAATCCGCGCCTCGGCATCCTGGGCGGCCTGTCGATCCTCGGCACGACCGGGATCGTCGTCCCCTACTCCTGCTCGGCGTGGATCGACTCGATCCGCCGGGGCGTGGACGTGGCCCGCGCCGCCGGGCACACGCATGTGGCAGGGTGCACGGGGTCGACCTCGGAGAAGACCGTCGTCGCCGAGTACGGTCTGCCGGAGATCGCCCTGCTCGACATGGGCGACTTCGCGGGGGCGGTGCTCAAGTACGTACGCAGGCATCCGGTGGACCGGCTGACGGTCTGCGGCGGCTTCGCGAAGCTGTCGAAGCTCGCGGCAGGCCATCTGGATCTGCACTCCGCCCGCTCCCAGGTCGACAAGGGATTCCTCGCCGAACTCGCCCGGCAGGGCGGCGCGGACGCGTCGCTGACTGCCGAGGTGGCGGACGCCAACACGGGTCTGGCCGCCCTTCAGCTGTGCGCGGCGGCCGGGGTCCCGCTGGGCGACCTGGTCGCGGTGGCCGCCCGGGACCAGGCGCTGTCGGTGCTGCGCGGGGCGCCGGTGGCCGTGGACGTCATCTGCATCGACCGGGCGGGCACGGTCGTCGGCCGCAGCGACGTGCGCTGACGCGGGCGGCGCCGCCCGTCAGCAGACGTGCCGGTCGCGCTCGGCCGAGTACAGGTGGCTGTCGCGGAACTGCTCGGCGCCCAGCGTGCGACCGACCATGATGACGGCGGTACGGATCACCCCCGCGGCCTTCACCTGCCCGGCGATGTCACTCAGCGAACCGCGCAGGATCAGCTCGTCCGGGCGGGACGCCATGGCCACCACGGCGGCCGGGCAGTCGGCCCCGTAGTGCGGCAGCAGCTCCTCGACGACCCGGTCGACGTACCGGGCGGCCAGGTGCAGCACGATCAGCGCACCGCTGCGGCCGAGCGTGGCCAGGTCCTCGCCGTCCGGCATGGCGGTGGCGCGGTGGGCGATCCTGGTGAGGATGACGGTCTGGCCGACGGTCGGCACGGTCAGCTCCCGCTTGAGGGCCGCGGCAGCGGCCGCGAACGCCGGTACACCGGGCACCACTTCGTACGGCACACCTGCCGCGTCGAGCCGCCGCATCTGCTCGGCGACCGCGCTGAAGACGGACGGGTCACCGGAGTGCAGCCGGGCCACGTCCTGCCCGTTCTCGTGGGCGCGCACCAACTCGTCGGTGATCTCGTCGAGGTTGAGCTGCGCGGTGTCGACGAGGCGGGCGTCCGGCGGGCATTCGGCGAGGAGTTCGCGGGGGACCAGGCTGCCCGCGTACAGACAGACCTGGCAGGCGGCGAGCGTCCGGGCGCCGCGGACCGTGATCAGGTCGGCGGCGCCGGGGCCGGCGCCGATGAAGTACACGGTCATCTGTTCTCTCCTGACGAGGACGGTATCGAGGGGGTGCCGGCGGGCTTGCGCACGGACCACTGAGTGACCGGCATGGCCTGGCGCCAGCCGGTGAAGCCGCCGACCGGTACGGCGTGCGCCACCGCGAGCCGCACCAGCTCGCCGCCGTGGCGCCGGTACCGCTCGGCGAGCAGCGCCTCGGACTCCAGCGTGACGGTGTTGGCGACCAGCCGTCCGCCGGGGGGCAGCGCGTCCCAGCAGGCGTCGAGCAGCCCCGGCACGGTCAGCCCGCCGCCGATGAACACGGCGTCCGGCACCGGCAGTCCGGCCAGTGCTTCCGGTGCCCGGCCGGTGACCACGCGCAGCGCGGGGACGCCGAGCCGGTCCGCGTTACGGGTGATGCGTCCGGCCCGCACCGGGTCGCGTTCGACGGTGACGGCACGGCAGGACGGGTGGGTGCGCATCCACTCGACGGCGATCGACCCGGACCCGCCGCCGATGTCCCACAGCAGCTCGCCGGGCGCCGGGGCCAGTGCCCCGAGCGTGGCGGCACGGACATGTCGCTTGGTGAGCTGACCGTCGTGCTCGTACGCGTCGTCCGGCAGCCCGGGGACGGCGCCGAGCCGCAGCGCGTCCGGGGCACGACGGCACTCGACCGCGATGACGTTGAGCGGATCGCCCGCCGGATGCGCCCACCCGTCGGCCGTACCCGTGACGCAGTCCTCGGCCTCGCCGCCGAGCTGTTCCAGCACCCGCATCGGGCTGGGCCCGAAGCCGCGTTCGCGCAGCAGCGCGGCCACGTCGGCGGGGGTTCCGGCGCCCGCGCTCAGCACCAGCAGGCGCCGGCCCTCGTGCAGGGCGGCGGCCAGGCGGGCGGCGGGCCTGCCCACCAGCGTGACGACCTCGGTGTCCTCCAGCGGCCAGCCGAGCCGGGCGCAGGCGTAGGAGACGGAGGACGGATGCGGCAGGACGCGGAGGTTTCCGGCGCCCAACTCCTCGCAGAGGGCGCGCCCGATGCCGTAGAACATGGGGTCGCCACTGGCCAGTACGGCGATGCGGAGCCCCTGGTGCGCGGCCAGCAGCCCGGGTACGGCGGGCCTCAGCGGCGATGGCCAGGGCACCCGCTGCCCCGCGCACTGCGGCGGCAGCAGGTCCAACTGCCGTGCACCGCCGATCAGCACCTCGGCGCGGAGCAGTGCCGTGCGTGATGTCCCGGGCAGTCCCTCCCACCCGTCGGCACCGATCCCGACGACGGTGGGCGCAGGGGGCAGGGGTATTGCGGGCTCTGCGGGGATCACGGCCGGTACCTCGGTGTTCGGGGGGCTTGACGCAGCCGAAACTCTACTGTTCGCGCTGACCGCTGAGATCGTTCCGGGCGGGTGAGCATCGCCATACGTACGTCGGAACGCCTCGGAGCGGCCCTCGGAACCGGCGGTTCGCATGGCGGAGCGGATGGCCGCGGCGGCCCGCTGACCGCGGAACACCCTGCCCGGTCCGCACCGAGCAGGGTGTGTTCAGGGCCGGCGCCGGGTCAGAAGTCGAAGACCGGCCCCGCGCTCGCCTCCATGACGCAGGCGTTCGGGTAGGTGCGCCGCCAGTCCACCGTGGCGCCGTTGTACGTCCCCTGCGCGGTGACCGTGACCGGGTCGTGGATCAGCGGGCACGGGTGCGGGTTGCCGGGCAGCTCGTCGAGGTCGCCCCCGGCCTCGTTCAGGGCGGCGCAGGCTTCCGCCGCCTTCGGGTGGTGACTCGGGGAGGTGGGCGGACACTGGAGGACGATGCCGCGGATCCAGGTGTTCTCGCTGCCGGAGACGGTCAGGAAGAGGCTGCTCTCCTGGGCGTCGGCGTGCGCGGCGGGAGCCAGGAGCAGGGGTGTGGTCAGGGCGGCGGCGGCCAGCGAGGCCGCGGCCAGACACCGGGCGGCGGAAGAGGTGATCATGGTCTGGGTAACGAAGAGCCGGTCACGAGGACACGAGGGGCGTGCCCCGGGCAAGAGGCCGCGCACATAGGCGGGGCGGCGTCGCGTGCCGATGGGCGGCGCCTCGCCCCGCTCCTTCCTCCACCCCACCTATGTGCGCGGCCTCTCAGTGACCTCACTGCTGTACGCGGGACCTCATCACCGGCCGGCCGGCTTGATGTTCTGGTTGGTGTGGAAGAAATTGTCGGGGTCGTACGCCTGTTTGACGGCCGCGAGCCGGTCGTAGTGGTCGCCGTAGGTGGCCCGTACCCGGTCCTGGGACTCGTCCGCGCCCATGAAGTTCACGTACGTCCCGCCCATCGACTGCGGATGAAGCTCCTCCCAGTAGTCCACGCACCACTGCCGGATCGTCCCGGCGTTGTCCGGGTCGGGGTCGATGCCCGCGATGACGCCGGACCAGACGGCGTTCCGGTACGCCCAGGCCGTGTCGTCCGGGCCGGTCCGGTGGGCGGCCCCGTCGACCGGGTACAGGTGCGTCGTCGACAGGTCCGTGGGGAGGTTCTCGGCGTACTTGGCGTGAACGGCGATGGCGTCGTCCGTGATCCGGTCGAAGAAGTTGCCCCGCCAGTACCACTGCAGTCCGCTCGGGAGCAGTGTGTCGAACATGGTCTGGAGCGCCGGATAGGGCATCGGCGAGGCGAAGTGGAAGGAAAGCGGGCCCGGTTCGTCCGCGGCCTTCAGGGCGGCTTCAAGGAGCTCGGGGGCGCCCGTGCAGCACCAGACGACGCCGCACATCTTCTGGCCGTGGATCTTCTCCGGGAACACCGGACCGGGCGGCACGGTGAGCGCCGCGAAGAAGCCGTTCAGGTCCTCGGGGGCCTGCGGCAGGAAGTCCCGGTACCACTCCAGGACTTCGCGGATCCGGTCGACCGGCCACACGGTGATCGCGACCCCCACGGTGTCCACCGGGTGCAGCTGGAGGTCGAACGAGGTGACGATGCCGAAGTTCCCGCCGCCGCCGCGCAGCGCCCAGAAGAGGTCGGCGTTCTCGGTCTCGTTCGCCGTGACGTGGCTGCCGTCGGCCAGGACGACGTCCGCCGTGAGGAGGTTGTCCACGGTCAGGCCGTACCTGCGGGTGAGATAGCCGTGCCCGCCGCCGAGGGCGAGGCCGACGACTCCCGTCGTCGACAGGATTCCGGAGGGCGTGGCCAGGCCGAACGCGTGGGCGGCGTGGTCCAGATCGCCGAGCAGGGTGCCGCCGCCGACCCGGGCGGTCCGGGCGGCGGGATCGATGTGCGCCCAGCGCATCGGTGACAGATCGAGAGTGATGCCGTCGTCCACCAGGCACAGTCCGGGTCCGCTGTGTCCGCCGCCCCGCACGGCGAGTTCGAGACCTCTGCCGCGGACGAAGTCCACCGCGGCCATGACGTCCCCCGCGTCGGCGCACCGCACCACGGCCGCCGGGCGCCGGTCGATCATGGCGTTGTAGATCGTGCGGGCCTCTCGGTACTCCGGGTCCTGCGGGCCGATGACCGGGCCGCGCAACGCGGCCCTCATTGCTTTGAGCGTGGTGGAATCCATGGCCGTCTCCTCAGGGTTGTTCCGTGATCCCTGGCGCAGCGGCGCGGGGCGTCGAATGCGGTGCGCCGCACGGCGGAGGGGCGTTCGCATCCGGGATGTATTCGGACGTCCCGGCGACGTCGCGAGGTGCCGTAGCTGTCGTCGTGCGCCCGTCAGGCATCACGGGACAGCCCTTACGGCCTCCCCGGACGCGGGTGCGGACCGCTGTCTTCCACGCTCCGCCCGGTCGGAGGGCCGTGCAATCTGCGGGCGCTGCGCAAAGAGCGGGATGCGGTGTCCGGCAGGTGAGGAGCAGTGGGCGGGTCGCCCGGACGGGCGCACCATGAATCCATGGACCGACCCCTTGGTGATGTGAGCCCGCCAGGGCGCCTTGCCGAGCCCGGCGAGGGCATCAGCCCTGAGGAACTCGCGCTCGCCGCCCGCAACCACGGCCTGCCGCTGGAGGCGCTGCGCTACGACATCACCCCGCCCGGACTGCACTACGTACTGGTCCACTACGACATCCCCGAGATCCCGGACGGCTCCGCGCAGCTCACCGTGCACGGCAGGGTCCGGACGCCGCTGGCACTGGACCTGGCGGCGCTGCGGTCGTTCCCGGCCGTCACACTGCGCGTCACAATGGAATGCGCGGGCAACGGCCGGGCCCGGCTCGTACCGCGGCCGGTGAGCCAGCCGTGGCTGGTCGAGGCGGTCGGTACGGCGGAGTGGACCGGGGTGCCGCTGCGGCTGCTGCTCGCCGAGGCCGGGGTGGAACCGGACGCCGTCGAGGCGGTGTTCTGCGGGGCCGACCACGGTATCGAGCGGGGCGTCGAGCAGGACTACCGGCGGAGCCTGCCGGTGGACGTGGCCACCGGCGACACACCGGAAGTGCTGGTGGCGTACGCGATGAACGGTGGTCCGCTGCCGCCGCAGCACGGCCATCCGCTGCGGCTGGTGGTGCCCGGCTGGTACGGCATGGCACAGGTGAAATGGCTTCGGGAGATCCGGCTCACCGAGACCCCGTTCACCGGCTTCCAGCAGACGACCGCCTACCGCTACCGGCAGGATCCTGACGATCCGGGTGAACCCGTCACCCGGATCGCTCCCCGGGCGCTGATGATCCCGCCCGGGTTCCCGGACTTCATGTCCCGGACCCGTTTCGTACGCCCCGGGCGGGTACTGCTCCGGGGCCGCGCGTGGTCTGGGGAGCCGCCGGTCACCCGGGTCGAGGTGAGCACGGACGACGGCCGCTCCTGGTACGACGCCGAACTCGCCCCGCCGGACGGGGACGGCAGGCACACCTGGGCCTGGCAACGGTGGCAGGCGCCGTGGAAGGCGGTGCCCGGCACCTACGTCCTCAGCGCCCGTGCCACCGATGCCGGGGGCCGGGTCCAGCCCCTCACCCAGCCGTGGAACCGCGGCGGCTTCGGCAACAACCTGGTCCAGCGGATCGCCGTCCACTGCGGACTGGGGTGAGCTCCGACCGGCACATGGTCGGTCTCAGATGAGGAGTTTTGTCTTCGCCCGCTGGAACTCCTCGTCCGTGATCGCGCCACGGTCCTTCAGCTCGGCGAGTTTCGCCAGCTCCTCGACGCTGCCGCCGCTGGGTTTCGCCGGGCCGGCCGTGCCACCGGTGGCGGCGGCTTCCCGTACGTACGCCTTGAAGGCGGCTTCCCGCTGCCTGGCTTCCTCGACGTCACGCTTCCCCATGGATTTGCCGCGCACGATCACGTAGATCAGGACGCCGAGGTACGGCACGACCAGGGACAGGATCAGCCAGCCCGCCTTGCCCCAGCCGCCGAGGTCGTCGCTGCGGAAGATGTCCGTGATGACCTTGAAGAGGAGGAAGAGCCACATGATCCAGAGGAAGAACCAGAGCATGGTCCAGAAGAGGTTGAGCAGGGGGTAGTCCACGTTCCGCTCCCTGGTCGTCGCGTCGTTCGATTCGTCCGTTCGTCTCGGCGAGACAGCCCTGAACGGCTGAATCACATATCAGTCATATCATCAGATTCCACCCACCGCTCACTGTCGTACGGACCGTTCCTCAGGGGGCCGTTCCCGAGGAGGTGGCGCGGAGTACCGTGGAATGACCGAGGGAGGCGTGTGGCGTATGAGCGCCGCAGATGGGTCCGCCTGGAGCCCGATCGGGGCGATCGGCCGCGTCACCGTGCCGATCCCGCCGAACGGCCCCGGCGAAGTACTGGTGGCCGTACGGGGTGGGTCGGAGGCCTACACCGCATGGTCGGCGACGTCGATCGACAGGGACGTACGCGTCGTTGTCGTCGACTCGGTCTCGGCACGCGGCGTGATCGTCGAACGCCTGCCGTCCTGAACCGCGAACCGACGCCGGGGATCGACGCCGGGGAACGGTGACGAGCGGCGCCGCACCGGGACATCACGTCGAGAAGAGGCGTACGGCAGGAGTCCGCTCATGTTGTTCTGGCACGTTCCCGCCCCCAACGAGGCGATGCTCATCTCCGGATCGAAACGGCAGACGCACGACACCCAGTTCCGGATCGTCACCGGTCACGGCAGCTTCGTCGTACCGGTGAAGCAGAAGGTGCGCATGCTCTCCCTGGCGCTGCGCGAGGCGGAGATCACCGAGGACTGCGTCACCCAGCAGGGCATCCGGCTCAACGTCCGCGCCGTCGCCGTCTTCAAGGTCGGTGACGACGCCGTCTCCATCGCGAACGCCGCCCGCCGCTTCCTGTCCGAACAGGACCAGATGGAGGAGCTCGCCGGCCGGATCTTCGCCGGACACCTGCGCTCCATCGTCGGCGGGCTGACCGTCGAGCAGATCATCCGGGAGCGGAACCGGGTCTCCCAGGAGGTCATCGCGGGCAGCCACGGCGAGATGGAGAAGCTCGGCATCGTCGTGGACGCCCTCCAGATCCAGGAGATCGAGGACTCCACCGGCTACATCAACAACCTCGCCGCCCCGCACGCGGCCGCCGTCGCCAGCCAGGCCCGGATCGCCGAGGCGAGGGCCGACCAGGAGGCGTCCGAGCGGGAGCAGCAGGCCGCGGCGCTCAAGGCCGAGTACGAACGGGACACCGCGATCAAGCGGGCCGGCTTCCTCGCCGAGACCGAGCAGTACAACGCCCGCGCCGCCCAGGCCGGACCGCTCGCCCAGGCCAGGGCCTCGCACGAGGTCATCGAGGAGCAGACCGCACTGGCCGAGCGGCAGGCGGCGCTGGCCGCGCAACGGCTGGAGGCGGAGGTCAGGCGTCCGGCGGACGCCGAGGCGTACCGGCAGCGCACACTCGCCGAGGCCGCCCGGGACCAGGCGAAGTTCCAGGCCGACGGCAGTGCGTACGCCGAACGGACCGTCGCCCAGGCGCAGGCCGACGCCAACACCGCGCGCGCCGCCTCGCTCCGGGACGGCAATCAGGAGCTGATCGCGGCCAACCGGATCGTGGAGAACCTGCCGGCCCTGGCCGACGCGGCCGCCCGCGGGATGTCGGGGGCCGACCTCACCGTGCTCAACGGCACCAACGGTGTCAACGAGATGGCGGCGGGCGTGGTCAGTCAGGGGCTGGCGATCCTCCACGCAATCCAGCGCGGTGCGAACACGGCGAAGCCGGTGGTCCACGCGAAGCGGGCCCCGCACATCACCGACTCGAACTGAGACCGACCGGCACATGGGAGGCGGCGTCGCGGGGCAGTGGTGGGGGCGGACGGGGTGCAGGCGGATCAGTACATGGTCAACCGGGCGTCCCGGATGGCGTAGAGTTGTGTTCACCGACGCGGGGTGGAGCAGCTCGGTAGCTCGCTGGGCTCATAACCCAGAGGTCGCAGGTTCAAATCCTGTCCCCGCTACTGAAAAATCAGGCCCGGCACGCAGAGAGCGTGCCGGGCCTGATTCGTGTTTTCCGTCCCCCCTTCGGCCGATGCGGAGTCGCCGCGCGACGCCGCTCCGGCAAGCCTGGTCAGTGAGGTGCGGCACCGTCCGCAGCCAGGCACGTACCGGGCAGGAGACCGTGGGGCGTATCGGGCAGGAGACCGCAGGAGCCGCTGCGCGTACCGGGCAGGAGACCGCAGGAGCCGCTGCGCGTACCGGGCAGGAGAGCACAGGTGGGGATGGCGGAGAAGCTGCGCGGGGTGCGGGGCGGGGGCGACAGCCCGTCCCGGCAGATCGTCGGCGCGCTGCCGACGTTTCTGATCGTCGCCGGGCTCGTGTTCGACATCCTCACCCCGCCGCCGTTCACCGCCGTGCCGCTGTTCGTGGCGGCCCCGCTGGTCGCCGCACCGTTCTTCTCACGGACGAGCACCGTCCGTATCGGCGTCGCCTCGCTGCTCTCGATCCTCGTCCTGCGGATCCAGAGCGGCACGGTGCTGCAGGTTGTGCCGTCCCTCGAGGTCATCACCGTGCTCACCGCCTCGATCCTCTCCCTCTTCATCAACGGAGTCGTCACGCGCGGCAATGAGCAGCTGGCTTCGGCGCGGGTCATCGCGGAGACCGCCATGCGGGCCGTGCTGCCGGAGCCGAACGACTGGATCGGCGGGCTGCAGGTTGCCGCGCGGTACGAGGCGGCGCAGGCGGACGAGTTCGTAGGCGGCGACCTGTTCGCCGTGGTGGACACCCCGCACGGCGTGCGGCTGGTGGTCGGGGATGTGCGGGGCAAGGGGCTCGACGCGGTCGAGGCGGTGGCGGTGATCATCGGCGCGTTCCGGGAGGTCGCCGAGCACGAGGCTTCGCTGGAGGACGTGGCGCAGCGGCTGGAGTGGGCGCTGGCACGGGAGGGGGAGCGACGCGGCGGGATCGATCCGGTCGAGGGCTTTGTCACCGCCGTACTCGCCGAGATCCCGCACGGTGGTGCCGAGGTGCGGATCGTCAACCGCGGCCACCCCGAGCCGCTGCTGCTCCACCCCGACGGAAGGGTGGAGCTGCTGGTACCGAGCGTGCCCGCGCTGCCGCTCGGCATGGGGCTGGGGGTGTGGCCGGACCTGGCTGACGCCTGGGGGCTGGCCGCCGGGACGGCGCTGCTCGTCTACACCGACGGTCTCTCCGAGGCGCGCGACAAACATGGGGTGTTCTACGACCCGGCGGCCCGACTGAGTGGGCGGATCTTCCCCGGGCCCGAAGAGCTGCTGTCCGCGCTGACCGATGACGTACGGCTGCACACGGGCGGCAAGTCCACCGACGACATGGCGCTGGTCGCGGTCGTACGGCCCGCGGAGGGGCAGCCGGAGCGGCGCAGGACCGTGAAGATCGTGAGGCGCGGGCAGGACTGAGGCGCGGCTGCGGTGAGCACACGAGGCCTATGCCACGGTGCGTAATCGAAGAGTGCCGCTCTGCATAATGTTTGACGCAGCGTCAGAAAAACGGTAGCGACTGAGTCCGGGTCAACTCGCCCGATTCCGACCGGTTGTGTCCAGTAAAGTCCAGGCCAAAACCGTGAACGATCAGTGGGAACAGCTTGGAATCAGGCCTGTGCGTCTATTAACGTTCGATAACGCAGCGCGGTCGTCCCAGCCGTCGTCAGTGGCGGCACCGTGCGCGAGCGCCGAATTCCGCAAGGGAACCGGGGAACCACCTCCATGGGGTGAATCGGACATCTGTGTCTCGTGAGAGGCAGAGGAATCCGTAGGAGACCTTCCTGCTCCGAACCCGTCAGCTAACCCGGTAGGCGAGAAGGAAGGAAAGGAGTGCGCCCCCGTGGCGTCCAACAAGCCTGCCCCCGAAGCCCCTTCCCGGTTCGGCTCCGACTTCACCACTGAGTACGCCTCCGGGACGGACACCGAGTCCGGCACTGCGCTCACCGCCGAGTTCGGGACCGAAGGCCTCGGAGGAACCGACCGGTCCTGGGAGGAATGGAACCCCACCGAGGAGTCCGTCCGCCCCGTACGCGGCAGGCACCGCGTCGCCAAGCAGCGCAACGGGCTCGCCCGTAGCTCCACGGTTCTCGGCGTCGGCGTCATCGCGGCCGTCGGCGCGGGCGGCATGGCCACCGCGCAGAGCAAGCCGCCGGTCTCCATCTCCCTTCCCGATTCCCTCGCGGACAAGCTCCCCGACGCCAACTCCCTCCCCGGCGTGGGCGCACTGTTCTCCGAGGAGTCCGCCGCCGACCAGGCCCAGACCGCCGCCGCACCGCTGACCAGCGCGGGCATCACCACCGCCGAGGCCGAGCAGGGCGCCACCGACGCCGGCGAAGCGCTCCGCGCCCGCATCCTCCAGCAGGCCGAGCAGCAGCAGAGCGCCGCCGACGCGGAGGCCAAGGCTGCCGAGGAGAAGGCCGCCGCGGAGAAGGCGGCAGCCGAGGCGAAGCAGAAGCAGGACGTCGCCGAGGCCAAGGCCGAGGCCAAGGCCGAGGCCGCGAAGAAGAAGGCGGAGGAAGAGGCGAAGGCCAAGGCCGAGGCCGAGCGGCTCGCCAAACTGGCCGCCAGCTACGCCATCCCCACCTCCTCGTACACGATCACGTCGACCTTCGGCCAAGCCGGTTCGATGTGGTCCTCCGGCTACCACACCGGTCTCGACTTCGCGGCGCCGACCGGCACCCCGATCAAGGCCGTCCATACCGGCACCATCAAGTCGGCGGGCTGGTCCGGCTCCTACGGCTACCGCACGGTCCTGGAGCTCGAGGACGGCACGGAGCTGTGGTTCTGTCACCAGTCGTCGATCAACGTCAGCGTCGGCCAGAAGGTCACCACCGGTGAGACCATCGGCCGCGTCGGCGCCACCGGAAATGTGACGGGTCCCCACCTCCACCTGGAGGTCCACACCTCGAGCGGCACGGGCATCGACCCGATGACCTGGCTGCGCGACAAGGGCCTCACCCCCTGACCCGATGAACGCGGGCCGGCCCCACCGGCCCGCCACCGATCCCCGGCAGTCCTGACGCTCACCCCCCGACGTCAGGGCTGCCGGTCCGTTTGGCCACGGCTTTCGCGTGCACCATGCATGGAAGAGCAGCACTGCTGGAATCCGTTGATCCGCAGGGCGAGCTCCAGGACTCCGCCGCCCGCGCCGGGCTCGCCGCCGTCCCTGGAGCTGGCGGAACTCACCGAGGCGTCCGCCTGACCCGTCACCAGGGATGCTGGGGCGGTCGGTTCCCGTAGCGCTGCTGTCCGTGGGGCGGCTGGTGATACGGCTGCCCAGGGGGCGACAGGTACGGGTTGTGGCCGCCGTACGGCTGGTACTGCTGCGGAACCGGCGCCGGGGCCATGGAGTGCGGGCGCAGACGGCCCGTCGCCTGTGCCGCGTACGCCAGGGCGGGGGCGGCCACGTCCCGGCGCTGCCAGAGGTGGTGCAGCAGTTCCAGCTCACGGGCGGTGAAGTCCGGTTCCACCGCCCCGCGGCCGGCCCGGCGGCGCAGGAACGCCAGGGACGTGGCGAACGACTCGTACTCGGCGACCGCCCGCGCCGCCGCCTGGCCGCGCGCCTTGGCCTGCGCCTTGGCGTGGCTCCGTACCTGAGCCGCGATTCGGCCGTGAGTGCCGTGGGCGGGGCCGTAGGCAGGGGCGTACCCGTAACCCAGGGCTCCGTACCCCGCTTGCGCGTGCCGCTGGCGCGCCAGGTCCCGGGCCAGGCCGCGGGCCCGCATCGAGGAGAGCGCGAGCGGCTCGGCCGGGGTCAGCCAGCCGGCGGCCGCGTACGCGGGCAGCTCGGTCGCCAGGGTGCGCAGCTCCCGCTGGCGCGACCAGATCGCCAGCCAGGTGACCAGTCCGAAGACCGGGACCATGAACACCCCGTACACGACATAGAAGCCGTACGGGCCGAACGTCCCCGAACCGTTCCACAGGGCGTGCATGCCCATGGCGAGGATCAGTCCGAGCAGCGGCAGCGCGATGCGGCGGATGCGGTGGCGGGGTGCGCTGAGCGCCGCGAAGCCGAAGCCCAGGCCGGTCAGCACGGTGAAGAGGGGGTGCGCGAACGGCGTCATCACCCCTCGTACGAAGAAGGTCGCGGCCGTCACCGACGCCAGGCCCGAGTTGCCGATCTGCTGGTCCTCGCCGAACGCGTTGCCCAGGTAGAGGATGTTCTCGGTGAAGGCGAAGCCCGTCGCGGTGAAGCCGGCGACGACGACGCCGGCGACGACACCGCCGAAGTCCCGTCGCCGGAACAGGAAGATCAGCAGGACGGCCGCCGCCTTCGCGCTCTCCTCGACGACGGGCGCGATGACCGTGGCCCCGAGGGTGTCCGCGCTCGCCGGGTCCGCGGTGGCCGTCGCGATCCAGCGGGTCGCGAACGAATTGGCGATGATCGCGATCAGGGCGGCGGCGCATGCACCCCAGGCGAAGGCGAACAGCAGATTCCGCCAGGGTTCGGGTTCGACCCGGTCCAGCCAGCGGAACGCCGTCATCAGGAGCGGGACGGGCAGCACGGCCAGACCCAGCCCGACCAGGAACCCTTCGGTGCCGGTCTGGGCGCGGACCAGAGCCAGGATCACCAGCCCGCACAGCGCGAGCACGGTGAAGACAGCGGCGATACGGAACGTCTTGCTTCGCCAGACCATGCCGACGCGGCGCGGACGGTAGCGCCACTGGCCCCGCTCCGGCACGGCCGCCAGGATCTCGCCGACCCGCTGCTCCTCGAGGAGCGGGACGGCCGGCTGCGACTGTTGCTGCTGGACAGACCCGTCGGACACCCCACGACCCTAGCGAGGGAGACTGACAGCTGACCATGGGGCAATGCGGTGCGCGTACCGCCCCGTCAGGGAATCTGCGGCTCAGCCAGGGGTGAGGAGCCAGTCGCGGTGGAAAGGTCAGCTGCGGGCGAAGAGCAGGTCGTGCACGACATGGCCCTTGTCCAGGCCCTGCCCCTCGAACCGGGTCAGCGGACGGAACGCGGGCCGCGGTGCGTAGCCGCCGTCCGCCGCCGTGTTCTCGAACAGGGGGTGCGCGGTGAGCACCTCGAGCATCTGCTCGGCGTACGGCTCCCAGTCGGTCGCGCAGTGGAGCACGGCGCCCGGCTTCAGCCGCTGCGCCGCCAGGTCGAGGAACTCCGGCTGGATCAGCCGCCGCTTGTGGTGGCGCTTCTTGGGCCACGGGTCGGGGAAGTACACCCGCAGCCCGTCGAGTGCGGCCGGCGGCAGCATCTCGCGCAGCAGGATGATCGCGTCACCGTTGGCCACCCGGATGTTGGACAGTCCGTTCCGGTCCGCGAGACCGAGCAGGTTGCCCTGGCCGGGGGTGTGCACATCGACGGCGAGTATGCCGGTGTCGGGGTCGTCGGCCGCCATCTGCGCGGTGGCCTCGCCCATCCCGAAGCCGATCTCCAGCACGACCGGAAGCCCGTCGAACAGCTCGGGCAGGTCGAGGACCGCCTGCCCGTCGATGTCCAGGCCCCACTTCGGCCAGAGGCGCTGCAGCGCGTCCTCCTGGCCGGGCGTGACACGGCTGCGGCGCGGCTGGAAGCTGCGGATCCGGCGCTCGTGGTGCGACCCGGCCGGGTCGGCGGCGGGTCCGCCGGGGAAGCGCGGTTCCTGACGCAGCCTGCGCTGCCGCTCGAAGGCTGCGGCGCGCAGATCGTGGGCCTCGTCGGACTCGGGGGCGGGGTTCAAGGACTCAGACACAGTGCCCCGATTCTACGGCGGGCGGCTTCCACCCCGTTCCCTGTGCCCGGAGCAGCGCCCTGCGTGCCACCTCCCGCCCGATGGGCAGCGAGGCCGTCGCGGCGGGTGACGGGGCGTTCAGCACGTGCACCGTGTGCGGGGCCTCGCGGATCAGGAAGTCGTCCACCAGCGTGCCGTCGCGCAATACCGCCTGGGCCCTGACACCGGACGGGGCGGGGCGCAGGTCGTCCTCCGTGACCTCGGGCAGCAGCCGCCGGACGGCCGCCGTGAATGCGCTCCTCGACAGCGAACGGTGCACCTCGCCCGCCCCGTACCGCCAGTGTCTGCGCGCGATCTGCCAGGAGCCCGGCCAGGCCAGCGTGTCCGCGAGCTCACGCGGGCGTACGACCGGCCAGCCGTATCCCTCGCGGGCCAGCGCCGGCACCGCGTTCGGCCCGACGTGGACGCCGCCGTCATGGCCCCGGGTCAGGTGCACCCCGAGGAACGGGAATGCCGGATCCGGCACCGGGTAGACCAGCCCGCGCACCAGCTCGGGCCTGGCCAGCTCGTAGTACTCCCCGCGGAAGGGCACGATCCGCATGCCCGGCTCGTCGCCCGCGAGCCGGGCCACCCGGTCGCAGTGCAGCCCCGCGCAGTTGACCAGGACCCGGGCCCGCACCACGCGGCCGTCCGCCGTCCGCACCGCCACACCCCACGGGCGGCGGTCGATCGCCGTGACCTCCGCCCCGAACCTGATCAGCCCGCCCGCGCCGCGCACCTCGGCCGCGAACCGCTCGGCAACCGCCTTGAAGTCGCACACACCGGTCGTCCCGACCCGGATCGCCGCGAGCCCGCGCACCTGCGGCTCGTACTCCGCGATCCCGGCGGGCCCCAGCTCCCGCACCGGCAGCCCGTGCTGCCGGCCGCGCTGCACCAGGGCGTGCAGCCGGGGCAGCTCGGACCGCCCGGTCGCGACGATCAGCTTGCCGGTCACCGTGTGCGGAATGCCGTGCTCCGCGCAGAAGTCGACCATTTCGGCGGCGCCGCGCACCGCATAGCGGGCCTTGAGCGAACCGGGGCGGTAGTAGATGCCACTGTGGATCACCCCGCTGTTGCGCCCCGTCTGGTGGCGCGCCGGGCCCCACTCCTTCTCCAGCACGGTCACCCGCGTGCCCGGAGCGGTCCGCGTGAGGGCATACGCCGTCGACAGGCCGACGATCCCGCCGCCGATCACCAGCACATCGCAGTCGTACGCCGCGTGAGTCATCATCGCGCCACCTCCCACCCCGATAGTGCACTGACCCACTGACATCGCACTCAAACCAGCGGAGGCCAGCGTGGCGCCCGGAATTCCACCTCCGGCCTCCTGCGCGTCGCCCGGAGGACTCCGCGCGGGCATCCGAGAGATGCGGGCGCCCCCGGAGCCAGGCGTCGCCTGGCAGGCGGGGCTTTCGAAACACGCCCTAGGAGGGGTGGGGCCGGAATACGAGCGAAACGTGCCACGTCCTTGTTTCACCGCTGGTAGAGGCCAGCGCGGGTTGCCTTGATAGGGATCGTTAGGATTCCGTCATCCTGGCCCGTGATCTTCGAGGTGTGTGTTGGCATCGATCGACCGCACCGCCTACCCCAGGTTCCGCGGGACCGTCACGGCGCGGGAGCTGGTCGAGTCGTTCACACCCACAGCGGACGAGGTCGGCTGGGCGCGAGGGAAGACGACCGCTGACCAGACCTTCCTCGTGCTGGTGATACGGCTGAAGTGCTACCAGCGGATGCGCTATTTCCCCGGCCTGGACGAGGTTCCCGACGCGGTGGCCGGTCACATACGCACCGCGCTGGGACTGCCGGACAGTGTGGCGGTCGGGGTGGAAGCGGTGCGGTCAGCTGCGCGGTATCGCGACTACGTGCGCGAGCGCCTGGGGGTGGAATACGACGCGGCGGATGTGCGCGGCATCGCCGAGACGGCGATCCGAGCGGCAGCGGCCACGAAGGACAACCCGGCCGACCTGATCAACGTGGCGTTGGAGGAGTTGCTGGAATCTGGTCGGGAGTTGCCCGGATACACCACGCTGGACCGGATGGTGGCCAAGATCCGCGCCGAGGTGAACCGGGACGTGTTCGCCACTGTCGCCGGCCGGATCACTCCGGGGCAGCGTGCGAGGCTGACCGAGCTGCTGGTGGTGGACCCGTCCAGTCGGCGCAGCCGGTTCGACCGGCTGAAGGACCCGGCGAAGGCCGCGACGATCGGCAAGTTCAAGGTCCGCCTGGCGCACCTTGCCGACCTGGACGCGCTCGGGCCGACCGACGCATGGCTGCAAGGGGTCCCGCCGGGCAAGATCTCGCACTTCGCTGGCGAGGCGCGGGTCACCGACGTCGCGGACTTCGTCAAGATCGGCGACGAGAAGCGGTTCACGCTGCTGGCCAGCTTCATCCACGTGTTGCGCACCTCGGCTCGGGACGAGGTGACCGAGATGTTCTGCAAGCGCATGGCGGTCATCCACAAGAAGGGCCGGGCCCGGCTGGAGGCGCTGCGTGAGGAGCACCGCGCCGAGTCCGAGCGGCTGCTGGAGGTGTTCGGCGATGTTCTGGCCGCGGTGCGCGAGGCTGCCGAACCGGCCGACACGGCGAACGCGCCCGACGCCGAGAAGGACACCGGCACCGCGACGATCGATGCGACCGGCAGCGGCACCGTCGACGGCGCGGTTGAACCCGCAGCCGAAGACGGGAGGTCCGCAGCGGCGCGGACTGGGGAGATGGTCTTGGCGGCGCTGACGGCCGGCGGAGGCATCGCGGCGCTGAGCGCGTCGCACGAGGCGGTGGCCGCGCACCATGGCAACAACTACCTGCCGCTGTGCGAGCAGTACAGCTTCAGGGGGTGGCGTACGCCTGCTTAGGCTGTTCATCCTGCCCGTGCCCCGCCGAGATGCCGAGCACGTCCTGCACTGGTCCGCCTGGCGCCGCCGCCACCAACACCGCGCACGCGCCTGCCACCAACGCTGGCACGCCTACGCAAACACCGCTCAGCGACCACAGCCCTGAACATCACGATCTACAGCTGCCGTGTCAGCCGAACGAGCTGTTCGCTGTCCCCGTGCGGGGCGGGGCTGCGATTACTCTTGGGGCTGTGATCGAGTCTCCCCCCTCTGTGGCCCGGGGCTGGTGGCGACCCGGTGCCGGGCTCCTCGTACGCACGGGGCGTCGCACGCTCGTGGAGTCGCTGTACCTGCTGACCGCGCCGGTGACTGCCCTGGTCGGCGTGCTGCTGGTGCTCCTCGGCAAGGCGCGGTGGTCCGCCGGCCTGGAACGGTGGCGCATCGCCAAGCTGCGCACCTTGACCGCCGACACCGAGACCCCGCGACCAGGAAACGCCGCAGCCTTGTCCGCCCCGCTCACCCCGTCCGCCCCGGGGCTGTGGCTTGATGTGGGGCACGCCGTGGCCGTGCTACCGGTCGTCCTGATCACTTCGGTCGTGACGGCGCTGTGGTGGTTCGTCGGTGTGGCCAGCCTCACGTTCCCGCTGCGCACCCAGCCCGACCCCGGTCCGCAGCAGCCCATGACCCTGGTCGCGGGCCCCCACACCAGCATGAGCATCCAGCTCGGATCGCCGGGCTTGCATGTCGCTTTCGGAATCATGCTCGGCCTGCTGGCGCTGCTGGCCTTGCCGCTGGTGACCCGGGTGTGTGTCGCAGCCCAGGCCGGGCTGGGGCAGGTGCTGCTGTGGGATGCGTCCGCGCTGCTCCGCAGGATCAGGGGGCTACAGCAGGAGCGAGACACCGCCCGGGCCCAGGCCGTCGCCGCGGTGACCGCCGAGACCGCCGCGCTGCGCCGGCTCGAACGCGACATCCACGACGGGCCGCAGCAGCGGCTGGTTCGCCTGGCGATGGAACTGGGCCGCGCCCAGCGCAACCTCGACCGGAGGCCGGAGGCCGTCCGGGAGGCGCTCGCCGACGCCATCGCCCAGACCCAGGAGGCGCTGGATGAGCTGCGGGCCCTGTCCCGCGGCATCGCCCCGCCGATCCTCGTCGACCGCGGCCTGCGCGAGGCGCTCGCCGCTATGGCCGCGCGTTCCGCCATCCCGACCGAACTCGAAGCCGGCTCCCTAGACCTGGACCGTCGGCTGGATCCCGCCGTCGAGACGGCTGCGTATTTCATGGTCGCCGAGGCACTGACCAACGTGGCCAAGCACAGCGGCGCCAGCCGGTGCGCGATCGGGCTGCGCCACGAGCCGGGAGCCTTGCGCGTCCGGGTCCGCGACGACGGGGTGGGCGGCGCGGCGCTGACCAAAGGGCACGGCTTGCAGGGACTGGACGACCGGCTGCACGCCGTCGGCGGCCAGCTGCACATAACCAGTCCGAGCGGCGGCCCGACGACGATCACCGGGGAGATCCCGTGCCGTTGAGGGTGGTGGTGGCCGACGACGCCGTGCTGCTGCGTGAGGGCTTGGTCCGCCTGCTCGCCGAGGAAGGCCACCAAGTGCTGGCCGCGGTCGGTGACGGCCCGTCCCTGGTCGAGGCGGTGCTCAGGCACCGCCCGGACGTATCGGTCGTCGACGTACGGATGCCGCCGACCCACACCGACGAGGGCTTGCGCGCCGCGATCGCCACCCGCGCGCAGCTGCCCGGTGCCCCGATGCTGGTGCTCAGCCAGTATGTGGAAGCCAGTTACGCCGCCGAGCTGGTCGCAGACGGCTCCGGGGCGGTCGGCTACCTGCTGAAGGACAGGGTCGCGCGGGTCGAGGAGTTCCTGGACGCCCTGGCGAGGGTCGCCGGCGGCGGTACGGTGCTGGACCCGCAGGTCGTCGCCCAGATGCTGGCCGGTCACCGCCGGGACGGCGCCCTGGGGGCGCTGACCGCGCGAGAACGGGAGCTGCTCGCCCTGATGGCCGAGGGACACTCCAACACAGCCATCGCCAGGCGGCTGGTGCTGTCGGCCAGCGCGGTGGAAAAGCACATCGGCAGCATCTTCGCCAAACTCGGCCTGCCACCCGATGACACCCAGCACCGTCGGGTGCTCGCCGTCCTCGCCTACCTCAGGGCCTGACGGCGGTGCTGCTGCGCCGCGGACCGCGCCCTCTTCGGACGGTGGGGTCCGGCTGACCTCATGAGGCTAGCCACACCCCAACTGTCCGGCGCACTCCGGTGACCTGGCGGTTGCCCCGCGACACAGTGGTCGGCATGACGACACGAGCACAACCATCTCAGTTCCCGGGCGGGCGAGAGCGGACCCGGGCACCTCAGACGGGCACGGGCGCCGGGGGGCTGCGGCGGCGTGACGCCGGGCTCCTGACCGCGGCCGTTCTCCTGGCCGCCGCGTTCTTCCTCGCCCCCCCGCTGCTGGTCCCCGGCGGCTTCGGCGGCTTCCCGCATGCCTTCCTCGCCTACTGGTCCTCCGGCCGCCCGGACTTCCCACCCGGCCTCCAGCACCTCGTCGACCAGCAGTTCCGTTACCACCTGGTACGGGTGTTGATCGCCGTGCCGCTGCTCGCGGCGCTGGTCGCGCTGGCCGTCCGGCTCCGCCGGTTCCGGCTGCTGTTCGGGGTGCTCGCGCTCGTCGCGGCGGCGCTGCTGATCGAGAACGTCCAGGGGGTCGTGTCGCCCTTCGGCACGCTGCTGCCGCAGCTGGCATCCGGCCTCGCCAAGCCCGACCGGGCTGCCCTGGTGGCCCAGGTCCGCGACCAACTCGCCCACGGCCCGAAGTCGCCCGCCCTGCACGTGATGCTCGACGAGTACGTCCGATTTCACGTAGTCAAGGCCGTGCTCTGCTGTCTCCTGGCGGCCAACCTCCTCGGCCTGTCAGTGGCGGTGTGGCGCCGCCGGCACCGGTGGTACAGCCTGCTCACGGCACTACTCGCAGCGGCAGCGCTGGTCGTCGTGGTGGCCAACGTGACCACCGTAGCCAACCCCAACCCGGGTTTCCTGCCGCTCCTCCAGGGCAGTTGGTGACGCCCAGGAGCCGAGAGAGCGCCGCTGACCGTGCGGGTCGCCCGGGCCAGCGACGCCGATGTGTATCCGCAACCGTCTGGATACCCTGTTGCACGAGATCCCGGCCTCTACAGCGCCCGGACCGCCTTACGGGGGTGTCAGTGTATGTTCCAGCGGCAGTAGCGGATGCCCAGAACGCTGAAGATCAGGATGTAGCCGGCGCAGGCCAGTACGGTGTCGGTGTCCGTGGTGGTCCAGTCTGCGTGGATCAGGACGGTCCGGAGCAGGTCAGGTAGGAGAAGTCCTCGCCGCGCAGGGAGACGGCACCCCTCGCGCAGAGTACCAAGCCGGCGCCGGTAGCGGCTCCCGCCGAGACCCACCCGTTCTGATCGCCGCGGACTCAGTGGCACCGCTCCGACGTACTCCGACTGCCCTGACCAGGGCTTCAACGGATCAAGATTCCCATGGCCCCTTTTGGGTTTACCTGGGTCATACCCGTTGGAGACCTCGTTGATCGCGTGCAGGGCGAACGCGAGGACAAGCGCCGCAGCTGAGAGCCGTCCCTGACGAAGGCACCGGTGCCCGCGGCGCTGATCCAGCGTCCGCACTGTTCAGCGGGCATAGCGGGACTCCGTTGCTGGTTGGCCGGCGGCGCTGGCCGGTGTCCGGGGATGGGGCACGGTGGGCAGGGCGAAGTCGAGCCGCTTGTCCTTCTCCAGCCGGAACGTGCCATACGGGTTGATGTTCGACCAGAAGAGCGCGGTCAGCCCGCGCCGGTCCTCGTCCGAGAGCTTCTTCGCCCATGCCGGTTCGGCAAGAACGCGCTGAAGCAGCAGGGTGTTGATGTGGACGAGGCTCGACTGGAGGAGATGCAGCGCGAGCATGCTGGTCTCGGCGTGCTCCTTGTCCGGTCCGGTCAGCGCGCCGTCCTTGCCGTAGTGCAGCACGGTGTTCGCCGAGTTCCAGTTCTCCACGACCTGAAGGCCACCGTGGATCTCGCGGCGCAGGTCCGGGCTGGCGAGGTAGTCGCACGCGAAGATCGTGCGCACCGCGCGGCCGAGTTCTTCGAGGGCCTGGTAGGTGGGGTGCTTGGGGCCGCCGCGGGTGAAGCGCCGCAGCACCTGTTCGGCCTCCGCGGTGCCCAGCCGCAGGGCGGTGGCGTACTTGACCATCTGGTCGTACTGCTGGGCGATCAGGTCCCAGCGGATCTCCCGGGTCAGTGAGCCGCCGAGCGCCGGCCAGCCGGGCGGGTCGTCGTCGGGCCGGTACAGGCGGATGCTGCCGATGTTCTTCAGCCGGGGCAGCAGCCGGAAGTTGAGCAGCTCGGTGAACGCGAACCCGACCACGCTTGCGCCGTGCGTGTCCACGTAGTTGGACTCGATCTCGGCGTCTGTGCAGTGCCGCAGCAGGCCCTCGATCATTGCCGCGACCTCGGAGGAGGAACAGCTCTTGAGCTGGGAGTAGATGCAGACGTTCTTCCGCTCCACGTGCCAGTAGATCATCACGCCGTTGCCGCCGTAGCGGGCGTGGTACTCGGTCATGAAGTTCGAGGACCAGGAGCCGAACTTCTTCGAGTCCGACGCGCACGAGGTGCCCTGACCCCACCATGCGGTGTCGCGGGCCGCGAAGGTGGTGTTCACCAGCTTCGTCACGGCGGCCCGCAGGTTGTCGACCGTGATGAAGTGCCGGCGCACGTGCCGCAGCGCTGCCTCGGTCTCGCCGTGCTCGCCGGTCGCCACGATGGCGCGGATGCCCATGTTGGTGCCCAGCGCGAACAGCGCGAGCAACAGGCGGCGCTGGAGGGTGGCACGGTCGATGCGCTCGTACGCGGCGACCGAGGAGAACTCCTCGGTGAAGCCGGTGTCGAAGTCGGCGTTCTTCAGCACGTCCAGGAGGTCGAGCACGCCCCAGCGTCGTACGACCTCGTCCTTGAGCGCCTGAAGGCCGGTGGGCTCGTCCAGTTTCTCCAGCTTCGGCACGGTGATCCACGGCTCGCCGTGCCGGGTGGTGACCTTCACCCCGTCCGACGAACCGTCCGCCAGCGCGGCCGACAGCCGGTCCAGGCCGTCGGTCATGCGCCGCTTCAGGTCCGTGATGAACGCCTGCGGGTCCATCGGCTGACGGATCGCGGCGTAGTGCACGGTGCGGGTGGCCTCGAAGTCGCCGGGCAGGTCGTCCTCCGGGTTGCACCACCGCCTCCCGCCCTCGATGTAGATCTCACGGCGGCGGATCGCGTCCCGCAGCGCGACCAGGACACACAGCTCGTACGGGATGCGCTCGACCTTGCCCTTGTCGTCGACGACGGCCTCGCGCCAGTCCTTGCGTACGACGCCGTCCATCGGCACCTCGTCGGCGGCGTCATAGAAGCGGGTCTTTCCGTCGACGTCGGCGTACTTGGCCAGCAGCTTCATCGCGTCCATCACCGGCCGGTAGGCGGTGTTGTTGCACTTGAAGCCCAGCGTGTTCAGCAGCGGCGGCAGCGTCTGCCGGTAGTACGAGCTGTACGAGGAGCGCAGTGTGGTGCGGACCTTGGCCTTGAAGACCTTCTCGTTCGCCTTCGCCTCGGCGACCAGGTCGCGCAGCGTCTTCTCCCCGACGACCGGGTACAGGGCCGTGCGCACGATCTCGTCCGGCTTGCCGATCGCGGCGTCGGCGAGCCTGAAGAGGATGCCCTCCTTGCCGCGGACCTTCTTCAGCTCTGCCGTCAGCTGCCTCTCCACCCGGCGTTCGGCACGGGCGTTGATCTTCTGCACGAGGGCGATGAGCAGTTCCACCAGGGCGTCGGTGATCTCCGTCTGCCGGGAGGAGCACAGCGCCGCGAGCAGCGTGATCCGTACGTCCTCGGCGGTGTCGCGGAAGTCCGAGGGATACATCTTGATCGCCCGCGCCCGCCAGGCGGCCAGCAGCTTCTCCGAGCAGTCCGCGAACAGCCCGTCGGGCAGGCCGAGTTTGCGTACGTCGTTCAGCTTGGTGATCTCGGTCAGCAGGGAATCAAGCCCGACCGCGCCCGGGTCGCGCTTGAGCGCGGCCAGCAGCGCGGTGCCGTCCTCGTTGTCCTCCCCGACCAGCGCCAGCAGCCGGGCCGTGCCCGCGTGGCCCAGGCGCTCGATGATCCGGGTGCAGAACACTTTCTCCCACTGGCCCCGCGCGGCGACCAGGACCTTCTCGATCCGGGTCCGGCCCGGCGGCTCGATCTTCCTCTCCCGGCACTCGACCAGCAGGGCCTCACGCTGCCGGTCCTCCACCAGCTCGACCGGGCACACCTCCACGGCCAGCCACGCCGTCAGCTCCCCCTCGTCCTCCAGCGTCGCCGGCCGGAACCCCAGCGCCTCCCGGACCTGCGCACGGTGGTACTCAGCGGTCCGGCCCGACAGGGAGTACTTCGCGAAGTCGGCGGCCGGCACCTTCACCAGCCCGGCCACGTACTCCACCGCAGCCTGCGGGATCTCCTCCATCAGATCCGGGAATCGGCTCTCAAGTTCGAAGAACTTCAGCAGCAGGCAGAAGCCAAGCCGCGTCACCCCGGTCTTGTTGGCCACCAACTTCCAGTCGTCGTCTACCGGCGTCCAGCTCGCCAACAGCTCTTCCGGCGACCATTCTTGGTGCACGCCCCGCCCCTCCCCTTGCCGATCTCAAATCACTCGATCGGCCCAACGAGGTGCCCGGGGGTCGGGAAACGGGCCGTCTGACGGCGTGAAAGCTACTCGCCGGTTACCTTGCGGCTGGTGTCTGGGCTAGGACTCCGGGGCCTGGAAGGATCTGCTGCGCACCGGGATCTCGATCCGGGAGGGCCGACTGTCCTCGGTGACACTGCTGCGCCGCCTGGGCAACCACTCGAAGCGCAACCGGATCTACAAGGCGCTGCGCGAATTGGGCAGGGTCGTCAGGACCGTGACGCTCCTTCGATACCTGTCCGAGCCCGAGCTGCGTGACCAGATCACCGCGATCACCAACCGCACGGAGGCGTTCCACGGCTTCGCTGCGCATCTGAAGATCGGCGGACGGCTGATCGGCCACAACGACCCGGACTACCAGGAGCGAGTCGTCAAATTCAACGAGCTGATCGCCAACTGCGCGATCTACTCCACCGCGCTGGACATTACCGATGCCGCCAACGCCCTCGCCTCCGAGGGCCATCTCGTGGACCCCGACGACCTGGCCACCGTCAGCCCGCTGATCACGCGCACGATACGCCGCTTCGGCGACTGGCACTTGGACCTCACCCCGCCCGAGGACGTCGTCGTCACCAGGTTGGACCTGGCCCCCGGAGCGCTGTTTCCCACCGCGCCGGTGTGACGCCACGATCGGCCACAGACCCACGGTCGACTCATGCCTCGTAGGCGAGCGCCCTTTGTAGATGGAAGTCCGCGACGTCGAGCATCCACTCCCGGTTCGGGAAGTCGCCCTCGGCGATGCGAAGCGGGCCGCCGACCAGGTCCAGGTGCATGACGTACTGGTAGTACTTGACGCGCCGCGGGTCGAGGTCTGGGTTACGGAGCGCCTCGTCGTGCGGGCCGAAGCGCATCCGCATCCAGCAGTGCTCCACTTCAATGTCGGTGTACATCAGTCCCTCGATGTCGATGATGACGGGCTCCCCGTCCGGCCCGCGCTCCTTCGCCGCGATGGCTGCCATCGCCCGAAGGCCGGCGGCCTCCACCCCGGCGTCTGCGCGAACCGGGTGTGACCGCTGTTGGTTCCGCCGGAGAATTTCGATCACGACACTTTTTCACGATCATGGGTGAATTGGACATTCCGGATTATCGTGTTCCATTTATATATTTGAGGGATCCCTAGTGATTTCAGTGACGCGGCATTACTTTGTGCCTCTCGCCGTGTGGTGCTTGCCGAGGGGGAAGTGTGGCGCGTCGCTGGGTTCGTCTTGCGGAGTTTAGAATTCCTCTTCTCGGAGCCCGCTGGATATCCGGCGTGACCGTTCTGGCAGTGGCCGTCGGGCTGACCGGCGCGGTTGTCGCCACACCGGCCGCTGCGGACGGCGGCGCTCAAGCAGGTGTGACGGTTGCCGACGATCTACTCGCGGCGCGGGTGGCGGCCCGGTTGAGCGGTCATCGTGTCGAGGCTGCCGCAGAGCGGTCGGAGACCGCGACGACGTGGGTGAATCCCGACGGATCGCTGACGACGGAGATCACGGCAGGGCCGACCCGGTTCCAGAAGGACGGCACGTGGCTGCCGGTCGACTTGGACCTCGTGGCCGACGCCTCGGGTGTGCGCCCGCAGGGGCACCCCCGCGGCCTGACGCTGGCGCGGGGCGGGCTGCAGGGCGAGCCGTCCCTGGCCGCGGCGCAGAAGAGCGCCGGCCGTGACCTGGTGACGCTGGGCAGCGGCGGCGATCGGGTGTCGCTGCAGTGGAAGGGTGTCCTGCCGACTCCGACGCTGGAGGGGCGGACGGCGACGTACCGGGATGCCTTCCCCGGCGCGGATCTGGTGGTCTCCGCGACGCGTACGGGCTTCGAGCAGTACGTGGTGCTCCGGGAGCGGCCGGAGGCGGGCTTCAGCTACACGCTGCCGTTGTCGTCGCCCGGGTTGAAGGTCCGTCAGGCAGCTGGCGGGTCGGTGGAGTTCACTGATGCCCGCGGTGTGGTGCGGGCGGTGATGCCGGCGCCGGTGATGTGGGACGAGCAGGTCGACGCCCGCTCGGGGGACCGGGTGAACCGGGCCCGGGTGGCGATGAAGGTCGTCGCCCGCAAGGGCGGCGCGGACCTGGTCCTCACACCGGACGCCGACTACCTCGCGGCCTCCGCCACGCAGTACCCGGTCACGATCGACCCGTCGACGACGGCCCTGGCCGGTTTGTTCGACACCTACGTCCAGCAGGGCGAGACCACCGACCTGTCCGGGGACGTCGAGCTGGACTGGGGCAACCCGGGGACGACGAACGCCGACGGGACACCCCGCACCGCGCGGTCCTTCGTGACATGGAAGACCGCACCGCTGGCGGACGCGGTGGTCTCCTCGGCGAAGCTGTCGCTGTTCAACTTCCACTCCGCGAACACCGACTGCCTGGCCTACCCGTGGGAGGTGTGGTCCACCACGACCGCCTCCACCTCAAGCCGGTGGACGGCGCAGCCGACCTGGTCGACGAAGTACGCGACGTCCACCGAGACCAAGGGCAACGCGGCGTGCACGGCGGACGGCTGGATCAACGCGGACGTCACGTCCCTGGCCCAGTCGTGGGCGACGGCCGCTGCGGACACCTCCACGCTCGGGCTGCGGGCGTCCAGTGAGACCGTGGTGGCGCAGTGGAAGCGGGTGAACTCCGCGCAGGCGGCGTCGAATCCGCCGAAGCTTACGGTGACGTACAACCAGCGCCCCCGGGCCGGCACCAAGCAGGAGGCCGGACCGCCGTTCTTCTCCTACTCCGGCGCCTACACCGTCTCCACCACGACGCCGACACTGCGGGACACGTTCGTGGACCCCAACGGCGACAAGGTCACCGGCACCTTCCAGGTCTACAACTCCGCCGGCACCACGTAGATCGGCTCCAACATCGTCTCGACCGCGGTCGCCTCCGGGTCGGCGGCATCGGTGAAGGTGCCCTCCGGGCTCCTGACCAACGGCACCACCTACACGTTCCGCACCATCGCCGGTGACGGCGCCCTGACCGGCAGCACCTGGTCGGCCTGGAAATCCTTCACCGTCGACACCACCGCCCCCTCCGTACCGGCGTCGGTCACCTCCACCGACTACCCGAGCAGCAGTTGGGTCAAGGGCGCCGACCAGGCCGGCTCCTTCACCGTCACCCCGCCGGCCGGCACCGACCACAACTGGATCGAATGGTCCCTCGACGGCGCCACCTGGACGAAGATCGCCACCGGCGGCGCGTCCACGGCCAAGACGTTCAGTGTCACACCGGCGACCAACGGCACCCACGTCCTGGCCGTGCGCAGCGTCGACAAGGCCGACAACCGCTCCGGGGAAGTCGAGTACACCTTCCACGCCGGCGCCGGCGGCATCATCAGCCCCGACCCCGGCACCCGCACCCCCCGCCGCCTTCTGCTCCAAGCCGAGGCGGACGCCACCAAGTACACCTCCGTGTCCTTCTCCTGGCGCCGATCGGCTGCCGACGGCTGGGTGGCGATCCCGCCCGGTGACGTCACCTCCGGCGGCACCCCGCTGACCACGTGGCCGGTGGCGGCGCCTTCGGGGAAGAACGCCCCGCTGGTGTGGAACGCCAGCGACACCGTCAACCCCGACGGCGCCATCGAGATCAAAGCCGACTTCACCGGGACCGGCTACCCCACCCAGTCCACCCCCGCCCAGACCGCCGTCGTCGACCGCGCCGCATCGGGAGCAGCGACGACCTCCGTCGGACCGGGCCAGGTGAACCTGCTGACCGGCGAGTTCAGCCTCGCCGCCACCGACACCTCGGCCTTCGGCCTGACCGTGACCCGCTCGGCGGCCTCCCGGCACCCCGACGCCCGTACCCAGGGCCAGGCTCCGATCTTCGGCAAGGAATGGACCACCGGCATCGCCGCCGAGACCACCGGTGCCAGCGACACCCACATCCGGCGCGTCACCGACACCGCCGTAGACCTCGTCGACTCCGACGGCTCCAGCATCCACTTCACCGCCAACGCCGCCGCCACCGGATGGATCCCCGAACCCGGCTACGAGTACCTGACCCTGACCGGCTCAGTGGCCACCTCCTTCACGCTGGCTGACACCGACGGCACGGTCAGCACCTACGTCAAGCCGACCTCCGCCACCACCTGGCAACTGGCCACCACCCTCCTGGACGGCCTGACGAACTCCACCGCCACCGTCCAGACGGAGACCGTCGTCTCGGGGCCGTCCACCCTGGCGCGGCCCAAGCGGCTCATCGCCCCCACCGCCGCCGCCACCGCCGCCACCTGCGCGGCCACCCCCTCCACCAAGGGCTGCCGCACCCTGGAGTTCGTCTACGCCACCTCCACCACCGCCACCTCCAGCGCCCTGGGCGACTACACCGGCCAGGTCAAGGAACTGCGCCTGTGGGCCACCGCCCCCGGTGCCGCCACCGCCACCAGCCGCACCGTCGCCGCCTACTCCTACGACACCTCCGGCCGCCTGTGCGAGACCTGGAACCCCCAGATCACCCCGGCGCTCAAGACCGCCTACACCTACGACACCGACGGCCGCGTCCTGACCCTGACCCCGCCCGGCCTCCTGCCGTGGACCTTCACCTACGGCACCGCCGGCACCAGCACCGCCGCCGGCCCCGGCATGCTCCTCACCGCTTCCCGACCCACCCTCCAGGCCGGCACCTCCTCCACCATCTCCGGTACCGCCACCACCAGCGTCGTCTACGACGTACCCCTCACCGGCAGCTCAGCACCCCGCTCCATGGACGCCGGAGACGTCTCCGACTGGGGCCAGCGCACCGCACCCACCGACGCCACCGCCCTCTTCCCCACCGACGCCACGCCCGCCTCGCACGTCGGTACGTCCCTGACCTCCGGCAGCTACAGCCGGGCCACCATCACCTACCTCGACGCCTCCGGACGCACCCTGAACACCGCCGAGCCCGGAGGGCACATGAACGCCGTAGGCTACGACCGGTTCGGCAACACGGTCCGCGAGCTCACCCCGGCCAACCGGGCCCTCAGCCTGGGGACGACCACCGACCAGCAGACCGTCCTGGCCGACCTCGGCATCGAATCCCTCGACACCGCCGACCGCGCCGACCTCCTCGCCACGAACAACTACTTCGACCCCACCGGGACACGCCTGCTGGAAGCGTTCGGCCCGCTCCATCGCGTCGACCTCACCGCCGACCTCAAGGACGGCACCACGGTGCTGATCCCGGCCGGAACGTCCGTGCCCGCCCAGTCCTGGACGGTCAACGAGTACGACACCGGGCGGCCCACCAACGGCACCGCCGTCATCAGGGATGCCCTCACCCTGGCCATCGTCGGCGCCCGCGTCCGTGGCTACGACTCCCTCATGGCCGACAAGCGCCTCACCGAGATCCAGTACGACTGGGGGCTGGGCCTGCCCAACCTCACGATCGCGGATACCGGCGGGCTGAACATCAACACCTCCGCCGACTATGACGCCCAGGGCCGCGTCATCGCGGCCAGTCTCCCCGGCAGTACCGGAAGCGACGCCGCCACCACCATCACGGAGTACTGGACCGCGACGGGTACCGGATGGTGCCAGGGACGGCCCGAATGGGCCGACCTGCCCTGCTGGACCGGCCCGGCCGGAGCCATCACCGGCGGCGGCAGCAACCCGACCCACCGGGTCGACACCACCACCGAGTACGACTACTACGGCAGCGTCGCCCAGACCGCGGAGACCTCCGACGACACCGAGCGCCTGACCTTCTACACCTACGACGCCGCCGGACGAATCATCAACTACTCGATGACCGACGGCCTGGGAGCCACCGTCCCCGAACAGGACACCTACTACGACACCGCCACCGGCCTGGTGGACGAGACGTCCTCGTGGAACACCGCCTCGGCCGGCGCGATCTACCGCGACTACGACGCCCTGGGCCGCCCCACCAACTACACCGACGCCTCCGGCTCCACCACGATCACCACCTACGACAACCTCGACCGGACCGTCACCATCACCGACGGGGTCCCCTCCACCACCACCTACACCTACAACCACACCACTGAACCCCGCGGCCTGCCCACCACCATCACCGACTCCGTCGCCGGCGCCTTCACCGCCACCTACGACCCCGACGGCCGCACCACCCAGCAGACCCTCCCCGGCGGCTATACGGCGCGCACCCAGTACGACACCACGGGCGCCGCCCTCGCACGCCTCTACACCCGTGACAGCGACGGCACCACGGTCTACTCCGACACTGCCACCTACTCCGCGCACAGCCAGGTCACCCGCCACACCGGCTGGACCACACAGGAGTTCACGTACGACGCCGTCGGCCGGCTCACCCGCACCGACGACACCGCACAGACCGAATGCACCCGCAGCACCTACACCCTCGACCAACGCTCCAACCGAACCGCCCAGACCACCGGCACCGCAGCCGGCGGCGCGACCTGCTCCACCGCACCACAACCCAGCACCACCCACACCTACGACACCGCCGACCGCATCACCGACACCGGCTACACCTACGACGACCTCGGCCGCACCCTGACCGCCCCCGGTCACGGCAGCATCGACTACTACGCCAACGACCTCGTCCGCCGCCAGACCAACGGCACCACCCGCCAGACCTGGACCCTCGACGCCGCCTTCCGCCACCAGAGCTGGACCGTAGAGACCAGCGACGGCACCACCTGGACCACCACCGCCGGCAAGACCAACCACTACGCCGACGACAGCGACACACCCCGCTGGATCAGCGAATCCGCCACTGCCGGCGACATCACCCGCTACATTCCCGGAACCGACGGAACCCTCGCCGCCACCAGCTCCACCAGCGGCCCGGCAATCCTCACCCTGACCACCCTCCACGGCGACATCGCCCTCTACCTCCCCCTCGACACCAACCAGGCCCCCACCACCTCCGACACCGACGAATTCGGCAACCCCCGCACCGAGACAGCCCCCCGCTACAACTGGCTCGGCGCCCATCAACGCAGCAGCGAAACCCTCACCGGACTCACCCTCATGGGAGTCCGCCTCTACAACCCCAACACCGGCCGCTTCCTCAGCACCGACCCCATCCGCGGCGGAAGCTGCAACGCCTACGACTACACCTGCGGCGACCCCATCAATCTCGTCGACCTCGACGGACGCATGGCTGCCATTGCGCTGGTCGGTCTGGCTGTCACTGGCATCAGCGCGGGAACGGTGCTCTCCATCATCGGCGTGGCCGCAGTCGTAGCGATCATCGGCCTCATCTGGTGGTATGGGAAAGCCTGGGCCATCAACAAGGTCAGAACCCTCTGGCGGGAGTCAAGGAAGTCGGACAAGGCAAAGAAGAACGATGTGCCTGACTTCGCCAAGGGAGAACGCAGAGGAAAGGGCGAGAGCCTCGACAAAGCAACCGATCGAGTCATGAAGAAGGGAGGCTACAGGCTGCCTTACAAGAAAGGCTCAGGGAGCGTCTACAGCAAGGTACGGAAGCATCTCTCAAGCAGGGGAAGGGCATAGATTGATTCCGGAAGAGACCCGCTACCTCCTATGGCACGTCCACCATAGTGCCGATGACGGTGGCGGCATCCGCCACTTCGAATCGGAGGAGGATTTCTGGGCGGACGAAGAAGAGGGTGACGATGTCAAGCTCCTCGGCGTCTACTCCAGTCGCAAAAAAGCGCAGGAGCGAATCGGAGAAGCCCGGAAACTCCCAGGCTTCTCCGAAGAGCCCAACTGCTTTCACATCGACTCCTACACCGTGGATCACGACGAATGGGGCGAAGGATTCGTGACGGAGTAGAGCACCCCGCTTGCATGGATCGATGAGACCGCATCAACGCGGGAACGGTGCTCTCCATCATCGGCGTGGCCGCAGTCGTAGCGATCATCGGCCTCATCTGGTGGTATGGGAAAGCCTGGGCCATCAACAAGGTGAGAATCCTCTGGTCCAAGGCGTCAAAGAAGTCCGGCAAAGAGACTGCGCGCGACATTCCGTCATGGGCACGTGGCAAGGGGAAGAGGGGAACGGAAACGACAAAGAAGGCCGTAGACCGGATATTCAAGGATCAATACCGCCGGCTGCCCACCGCGAAGGAGCGCAGGTCGGGCGAGTGGAAGCAGATCGAAAAGCACCTCAATCGCAAGTATCGCAAGTAAGGAAGCTGGAGTGACCCGAAAGAAACTGCCGCGAGGATATGCGTGGCCTGTGACGCACAGTGAAATGCGGGATGCGATCGAACCTGCGTCGGCCAAGATCGTGGACCTCACGTTCGATCCGTGGACCACTGGAGACACATCCGAGATCATGGTTGCCCTATGGACTGCGGCCCAGTCAAGGACATACGGAGGCGGCGTGCATCCGGGACGCGTGGGGTTCCAGGTCTCGGTGTATCCCGTTCGCATCGAACGCAAGCAGGCGGCGAGGAGAGCGCTCCTCGAAGAAGGGGTACCCGGCATGTTGGCATGGATGAAGGGGCCTCTAGTTGCCAAGGAAGGATGGCAGGCAACACATCACAGAAGAGTATGGACCTTCAGGGACGGGAATCTGAAGGCCACTGACATTAAGTGATTTCCTTCTGCCAATGGCATAGGGGGCACTGACCTCGATCAGCCACCGGCCTACGCTGACGGATCGAGGTCAGCACGAAAACGGTGCTCTCCATCATCGGCGTGGCCGCGGTCGTAGCGATCATCGGCCTGATCTGGTGGTACGGGACAGCCCGGGCCATCAACAAGGTCAGAATCCTCTGGGCTAAGGCATCAAAGAAAAGCGGAAAGGAACGTGCCAGTGATGCCCCGAGCTTCGCCAGGGGTAAGCGGAAAATCCCCGGAAAGAGCTCATTGGAGCAGTAAACAGGAGGGCATGCTGGTGCCGGAATAGATCTTCTCGATGAGGGTGTCCCCGTGCTGGCGGAGAAGTTTGCGCAGGGCTGCGTAGTGATTCAGCGCGTCGGGTCGTGCGAGCTGGAACCAGGTGCTCGCCCGGCGCTGTCGCCAGGCTCGGCGAGTGTCCGGAGGCTGTTCGGCTTCGATGTGCCGTGGCGAGTGGGCCCCGAAGTCCTAGCCCGGACACCAGGGAACAAGTAACCCGCCAGTAGCTTTCGCGGCTCACGACTCATTGCGGGTTCGCTGCCGTGGCGACCTGTTCGTCGTGTTCGCGCAGCATCCGCATGACGGTGGCGGGCGAGGGGTGCTGTCCCTTCTTCGCGCCCGTGGTGATGACGAGCCGTTTGGCGATGTCGCGCAGGCTCATCTCCTGTTCGCGTAGGTGGAGGGCCATGGACAGCATGCCGTCGTCGGTGACGCCCGCGCCGCCGATGGTCTTGCCGCGCTTGCGGGCGGACTCGTGGCCTTCGAGGGTGCGGTCGCGGATGTACTCGCGCTCCATGCCGGACATGGCGGCCAGCACGGTGAAGACGATGCCGGACGGGTCGTGTGAGCCCTTGAGCTCCCCGGTGAGGAACTCCAGGCCGACGTCGCTGGCCTTCAGCTCTTCGGCGAGCATGGCGAGTTCGATGCCGCGGCCGAGGCGTTTGTGCTCGTGGACGACAAGGGTGACGGCGACGCCGGAGGAGCGGATCTCCCCGGCGAGCTTCACGGCGGCCTCCAGCTCGGGGCGCCTGGTGGCGCGGGTGGAGATCTTCTCCCAGAAGACGCGGGTGACCCCGGCTTCGGCGAGGGAGTCGAGCTGTGCGTCGAGTGACTGCCGGGCGGTCGAGGCGCGTGCGTACCCCAGGCGGGTGTGCCCGACCGGTTTGGCGTCGGCGCTCACCGGCCGGGGCAGCTCGGTCCACACCGACCCCGGCTTGCGTACGGCGGGGGTCGGCACGCTGAGCGCCTTGGCGAGTTGGGGCACGAGGCGGAAGCGCGCGGTGTGGTACTGGATCGCCACCTTGCCCTTACCGGTCCGGCACGGGGAGCCCGCGGGGGCGGCGCAGGTGGACATCGGGCAGTCGCGGGATTCCACGCCCTTGAAGTCGTCGCTCACGACTCCGGATCGTTTCATGAGGGTGTTTCAGACGCCTAGTTATTTGCAACAACTCATGAAACATGATCGCCGCAGGTGGACCACCGGACGGCCGCGTGTTTCATGAGCGGACACCTATGAAACAACCTCAGTGTCCGCGTTGTCGTCTCTTCGAGTCGGCGGACGTCCTCGCCACCGCCTACGACATCGATTCGCGCCCGTGACCTACCTGGCCGCTGGCGTGTGGCACGTTTCGCTCGTATTCCGGTCCCACCCCTAGGAGTGCGCTGACGATCTTGGAATCGCGCCCGACTTGCACCAGATTGCCCCGATCGACATTTACTGGCGAAGCGGGGCAAGTCAGGCAGTCGAAGCAAGATCTTCAGCAAACTCCTAGACCGGCGCCACCAGCAGCGGCCGTGCCCGCTCGCGCAGCTCGGCGACGCGTGGCTCGTCCCCGTACGGTTCGAGGCGGTGCAGCAGGTCCCGTACGTACTCCGTGGTCCGCGCCGACGAGATGCGGCCGGCCACCTCGACCGCCCGGGTGCCCGCCGCGCAGGCCGCGTCCAGATTGCCGGACTCCAGCTCGGCGACGGCCGAGACCACCAGCCGCAGCCCGTGCGAGCGCACGAACTCCTCGGTCGGCCGGGACAGCGCCTGCTCGGTGAAGCGCCGCACCTGCCGCGGGGCCTTCAGATCGCGGTAGCACTCCGCGGCGTCGGCGGCGAACCTGTCGTACGAGTAGAAGCCCAGCCATGACGGGTCCGCGTCGCCGTCCCGGGAACGCTCCAGCCAGCTCTCGGCGGCCTTCAGCGCGGCCCCCGCAGCCGCGGCGTCGCCCGCCTTCGCATGGGCCCGCGCCTCCACCAGCCGGAAGAAACTCATGGTGCGGGCGGTGGCGAGCCCACGGTTGCGTTCGACGGCCGCCTGCGCGAGGTCGACCCCCTCGTCGGCGAAGCCGCGGTAGGTCGCCTGAAGCGACATCGACGCGAGGACATAGCCGCCGAGCGGCACGTCGGCCGCCGCCCGCGCGAGCCGCAGCGCCTGGATGTAGTAGCGCTGGGCGGCCTCCTGCTGCCCGGTGTCGAACGCCATCCACCCGGCGAGTCTGGTCAGCTCGGAGGCGGCGCCGAAGAGCGCCCGGCCCACCTCGTCGCTGTACGAGCCGAGGAGAAGCGGTGCCGCGTCCACCCGTAAACACTCCGGGACCATGGAGGAGCGCCAGTCGCCGCCGCCGTACTTGGAGTCCCAGCGGCGCGCGTCCTGGGCCGCCTCGCGGAGTTTGGTCACATCGCTGTGACCGACGCGCAGCGGCGAGATGTCGCTCACGGAGTCCGGTCCCGGCTGTACGGGAACGCCGGGCGCGCCGCCCGGCGCACCCGGCGACGGCTGTGCACCGTGCGCGCCCTGCGCGCCGAGGATCGCCGCCTCGGCCGCCGACGAGTCGCGTGCCACCGACGGGTCGGCGGGGGTTATCAGCCAGCGCGACGCGGGCGTCGCGTAAGCGCTCACCGAGAACGAGCCCGCCAGTGACTGCCAGATCCCGCCGCTGCCCGCCCGACGCCCGGCCAGATCCAGCCGGTAGAGCTCGGTCGCCGAACGCACCGCCTCGCCCACGTCGCGCGGGAAGGCCAGACCCACCTCGGGCGCCGGATCCGCGTCCGCGAGCCCGATCTCGTGCAGCGGGACCGGCCGGCCGAGCTTGGCGCCGATCGCCGCGGCGATGAGATGCGGCGCGGAACCCTGCGGCACCATGCCCTTCGAGACCCATCTCGCCACCGAGGTCTTGTCGTAGCGAAGGGTCAGCCCGCGCTGCGCCCCGAGGTCGTTGACCCGCCGGGCGAGCCCGGCGTTGCTGATTCCCGCGAGGGCGAGAACGGTTCCGAGCTTCTCGTTCGGCCCGCGTTGCTCCCTGGACATGCGCCACCCCTCGACACACAGACGGCAGCCGCGTCACCGAGGAGGCGCGCGGCATTCGTACCGTGTTCTCCCCAGGGACGGGCCCCGGCACTCCGGCCGCACACGCATGTGGCCGAGCCCCGAGGAATATGCCTCCTGCCGAGAACCTCAGTAAACCCAGCGTAGTTCGTCGCATCCCTACCGTTAAGGGGCAGACGTCCGTATGGCGGGATTGTTGTCCGTACGGACGGTGGGCGGACGATCGGCGTACGGGGGGGCGGTCCCGCCGCGGCGATCCGGGCGCCCGGTCGGCCCCCGCCCCGACGCCGCCCGGACCCTGCCGGGCGAGCCCTCCACGTGCTCCTGTCGTGTGGCCGTGCGCCCGGCCGTGCGCTCTGGCCCGGCCGGCGGGGGGAGCGCTTGCATGGGTGCTGCGTGGGTCGGCCCACTGCACTGGACTCAGTGGGCTGGGGGACACTGCCGCCTCATTCCCCGCAGGCGGCGGACCGGTCCGGGAGGCGAACCACGTCTCCCGGACTGTGCGTTCGGCGGGCCGCCGGAGCGGACCGCCGGCGTGAGGGGGTCGGTGCGGGGAGCGGCAGGGCGTCATCACGGAGTCGGTCGGGCGACCTCGTGGCAAAGCGGGACGAAATAGGAAAACATGCGCACAGGAAGTCGGTTCCGGCGCGTGCCGTGCTCTTCGAGAATGGCCGAATGACGTCGGTCCGCGGTGGTTGGGCCGGTCGATTCGCGGACACCGCCGGACTGCCGGCCCGCGGTTGACGGGCCGTTCGGGAGGTGGCCGGATTTCGGCCGGTGTGACCCGGGGTGACGTCGCCCCCCATGTGCCGGTCGGTGCACGTCCGTTGGGGCGCCCCGCAGTGCGCGGGGATCGGGCGCCCCCGGCCCGCCCTCCGGCTTTTGCCAGGGGCGCATGCGCGTGCGACGTGCGCCCTCCGTAGCCACTCCTGCGCGCCGTTGTCGTGGCAGCATGTCCCGCAACGGCGCTGCATGTTCTCGCAGTTCTCCCGGTACGAACCCGGTGCGCCGTTTTGTCCACAGCCTGTGGAGGCGGCGATGCGTTGGTTGGTGGGGTGGAGCAGTATCGCCGCGAGCTTCGGCACGGTCGGCGCGGTCGGCGCAGCCGACGAGGGACGCACGGTGCACCCTGTGGGCTCCCAACTCCTTTGGGGCGATCCCGATCCGCTCTGGGCGGTCGGCGACTGGCGCCCCGACGAGATCCGGATCGCCTCGATCGAGACCGCCGAAGGCGCACCCACCGCCCGCCTCGCGGTCCTCGGCTGCTGCAGCGCCACCGACGAGCAGCTCCGGCGCGGCCTCCTCGCCGCCCGCGGCGGCGCCCTGCGCCATCTCACCGCTTGGCCGGGCAGCTACACGGCCGTCGTCCGGATCGGCCGGAGGATCACCGTCGTCGGGGACCTCGCCGGAGCCCGCCCGGTCTTCTACACGCCCTGGGCGAGCGGTACGGCGTACGCGACCGCCGCACTCCCGCTCGCCGACCTCATCGAGGCGCAGCTGGACATCGGCCACCTGGCCGCACTGCTCGCCTGCCCCGAGACGCCGGAGGCGCTGCGCGACGGCACTCCGTACGTGGGTGTGAAGCGCATCCCGCCGGGGCACGCGCTCATCCTCCGCGAGGGCTCCCGCGAGATCACCGGGTACGAGCCGGTCGCCTCCCTCGCCGTCGCCGCCCCCCAGCTCGACCCGGTGAGCGCAGTGGACGGGGTGCGCGACGCGCTGCTCGAAGCGGTACGCGCCAGGCTCATGGCCCCCCGCCACGCGCCCGAGACCCTGCCGCCCGACCCCGGACCGGTCCCCGGCATGGGGCCCGCCGAACGCCGTGCCGCCCGCGGCGCGCCCGTCCCCGGCATCGGCGCCGACCTCTCCGGAGGCAGCGCTTCCGGAACCCTTGCCCTGCTCGCCGCGGGCCTGCCCGGACTGCCCGGCACCCTTCTCGGCCACGGCACGGGCGCGGGCGAGCGGCTGCTCGCCGTCACCTTCAACGACCTCACCACCCGCGACCACGAGGACGAACTCGAACGCGCCGCGGTCATCGCCGCCAACCCGCGGCTGCATCACGTCGTCGTCGCCGCGGGCGAGGAGGCGCTACCCTACGCCGACCTGGGCAACGGCCCGCTCACCGACGAACCGGCCCCGTCCCTCGTCGTCGCCGAACGCCACCGCAGACGCCTCGTCGCGGGCAGCGCCGACCACTTCGTCGGCGACGGCGCCCGGCAGGTCCTCGACGCCCACCCGGCCCGCCTCGCCGACCTCCTGATGGACCGCCGCCGACGGCACCTGCTGCGCCCGGTCGCCGCCCTCGCCAGAGCCGAAGGACCGTCCGCGCACTCGCTGTTCGTACCGCTGACTGTCTACCGCGCGGCCCGCCGCCTGGCCCGTACGTCCTACCGGACGGGTCTCGAAGCGGCAGCCGACCGGCTCCCGGACGCCAACCGCCGCACGCCCGACCTCGACACCCCCGCCGACGCCTCGCTCGCCGCGCTCACCTGGTCGCGGCCGGGGCCCGCCGCCCGCTGGCTGACCGGGGAGGCGCTCGCGGAAGTGTCGGTGCGCCTCCAGGAGGCGGCGATCCGCCCCACTTCGGTCCAGCGTCCCGGCGAGGCCCGGGCCCGCGCCGCGCTCGCCCGGCACGCCGCCGACCACCGGATCCTGGAACAGGCCGCCGAGATCCGCAGCCAGCGGCTGCACGCCCCGTTCCTCGACAACCAGGTGGTACGCGCCGCCCGCGCCCTGCCCGAATCGCTCCGCGTCCAGCCGGGCGCCCGCGCCGCCGTCCTGCGCCGCGTTCTCGCGGGCGCGGGCATCCACGAACTGCCGCCGGGCTGGGGCACCCCCTCCCAGGCGACCTCGACCGCGGTCAGCCGCATCGGTCTGCGCACCGCGCTCCCCGACCTGATCGCACTCTTCGACGCACCGCTGCTCGCCGACGCGGGCCTGATCGAGGCCCGGGTCGTGCGAAAGGCCCTGCGCGCCGCCTCCGAGGGCGAACCGGTGCCCCTGGACGGCCTCGCCGACCTGGCCGCCACGGAGCTCTGGCTCCGCCGTCTCGTCTCCCGCCGCGGCACCTGCTGGACGGGCACGGCGGCGCCCCGCCGGCGCGCGGTGGCGGGCGGAGTGGTCCCGGCCCGCCGCACCCTGCAACGCTGACCGCCACCCGATACCCGACGCCGCTCCCGGCCGCCGGGATCCCGGCGCACGCGGCCGGTGCCGCAGGCCACAATGACCCGGTGCGGTACCTGATCCTGGGCGTCACCGAGGCGCGAGACGAGCACGGCGGCACGCTGCCCGTCGGGGGCACGCGGCTGCGCGCCCTCCTTGCCGCGCTCGCCCTGCGCAAGGGCCGCCCGGTCCCGGTCGCCGATCTGGTCGACGACGTATGGGCGGGCGATCCTCCGTACGACGCCTCCGCCGCACTCCAGGCGCTGGTCGGCCGGCTGCGCCGCGCACTGGACCGGGGCGCCGTCACCAGCACTCCCGGCGGCTACCGCCTGGCAGCCGACCCCGACGACATCGACCTGCATGTGTTCGAGCAGCTGTCCCAGCGGGGCGCGGCCGAACTGGAGTCCGGGGACCCCGAGGCGGCCGCCGCGACGCTCCGTACGGCACTCGCCCTCTGGCGCGGACCTGCCCTGGCCGACCTGCCCGAACGCGACCACGGCAGACGCCCGGAGGCCCACCGCCTGACCACCCTCGAACGCCGCATCGAGGCCGACCTGCGGCGTGGGGGAGCCCTCACCCCCGTCGCCCTCGTGCCGGAACTCACGGAGCTCACCACCGCCCATCCGTACGACGAACGCTTCCGCGCGCAACTGATCCGGGCCCTTCGCGCGGAGGGCCGTCAGGCGGACGCGCTGACCGCGTACGAGGAGGCACGCCGGGCGCTGGCGGACGGCCTGGGCGCGGACCCGGGGAGCGAGCTGCGGGCACTCCACCAGGAGCTGCTGGCAGCAACTGGGCCGACGGCGACCGCGGTTCGAGGTGCCGTGGGCGCCCCCGCCACCGGCCACCCCCAGCCTCCGGAGCCCGCGCCCCTGCGCGGCAACCTCCGCCCCCGCCTCACCTCGTTCGTCGGCCGCGAACCCGAACTCCGGGCCATCCGGGCCGATCTGGACGGCTCCCGGCTGGTGACCCTCACCGGCCCCGGTGGTTCGGGCAAGACCCGCCTGGCGGAGGAGTCCGCCCACACTGTTCGCGCCACCGTGCCCGTCCCCGACGCCTGGATCGCCGAGCTCGCCCCCGTCGAGGACCCCGCCGCCGTCCCCGGAGCCGTACTCACCGCTCTCGGCCTCCGTGAGACGAACCTCCTCCTGGACAGTGGCCGCGACAGCCAGCCCCTGCGCTCCGACCCGACCGAGCTCCTCGTCGAGCACCTCGCGCACCGGACCCGCCCCGGCTCCCGCCCGTACCTGCTCATCCTCGACAACTGCGAGCACGTCATCGACGCGGCCGCCGCCCTCGCCGAGACCCTGCTCACCCGCTGCCCGCGCCTGCGCATCCTCGCCACCAGCCGCGAACCCCTGGGCGTCCCCGGCGAATCGGTGCGCCCCGTCGGCCCGCTCCCGGCGGACCGTGCCCACCGCCTTTTCGCCGAGCGCGCCCGCGCCGTACGCCCCGACTTCGACCCCGAGCCCGGCAGCCAACGGGACGCCGTCGCCGAGATCTGCCGCCGCCTCGACGGACTGCCGCTGGCCATCGAACTCGCCGCGGCCCGACTCCGGATGCTCGGCCCGCGTCAGATCGCGGACCGCCTCGACGACCGTTTCCGCCTGCTGACGGGCGGCAGCCGCACCGTGCTGCCCCGCCAGCAGACCCTCCGCGCGGTCGTCGACTGGTCCTGGGACCTCCTCGACGACGCAGAACGAACCGCTCTGCGTCAGGTCTCCGTCTTCGCCGGCGGCTGGGACCTGACCGCGGCCGAAGCCGTCATCACCGCGAGCCCCGGGGCCACCGCCGCCGACCTCATCGGCGCCCTCGTCGACAAGTCCCTCGTCGTCGCCGCCCCGACCCCCACCGGCGAGATGCGCTACCGCCTCCTGGAGACCATCCACGAGTACGCCACCGAGCGCGCCGCCGAGACTCCCGAGACCCTGGCCGCCGCCGAGAGCGCGCACACGGCATACGTCACCGCGCTCGTCGAGGAGGCCGAACCCCGGCTGCGCTCCGGCGAACAGCTCCCCTGGATCCAGCGCCTGGAGACGGACCTCGACAACATCCGCGCCGCCCTCACCCGCACCACCGTCTCCCACGTCTTTGAAGCGGACGCGACACGTCTCGTGCTCGGCATGGGCTGGTTCTGGTGGCTGCGCAATCTCCGCGGCGAGGGACTCGCCTGGACCGAACGGACCCTCTCACTCGGCAACGACCCCACCGATTCCACCGATCCCCGCTACTGGCCCCGGATGGAGCTGCGCATGCTGCAGTTCTTCCTCGCCGTGGAGAGCCGGGCGTCCGACGATGTCCGTGACGACGACCGCATCCAGGAGCTTGTCCGCACGGTGCGGGACGCGTTCAGCACGCCGGGGCCGCATTCCGCGCGCTTTCCCGGGCTGCTCTGGCCCATGACCTCGTATCTGAGCCGTGAACCGGACGACACCCTGGGCATGTTCGATGCGGCGCTCGCCAACACCCGGCTGTATGGGGGCGCCTGGGAGTACGGCGTCACGCTGATGTTCCGCACCCACATGATCGTCGACATGCCCGGCGGTATGCCCGGAGTCGACGACGCCCTCGCCGAACTACGCGGGCTGGCCCGCAGCAACGGCGACCGCTGGATGCGCGCCCAGTCCGCCGGCGCCGCCGCGGAGGCGGGCATGATGCGCGGACGGTACGAGGAGGCGCGCGCGGCCTACAAGGAGGCGCTGCTGCTCGCCCGCGAGGTCGGGGCCCACGCCGAGGCACCGTTCCTGCTGGCCCGCCTCGCCGATCTCGCCTACCGGACCGGTGACACGGCAGCCGCCGAACGCGGCCTGGACGAGTCCGCGGTGGAGGCGGAGCGCTACCAGGCGCACGACGCCCGTGCCTACGTCCAGTGCCTGCGCGCCGTCATCGCCCTGGACCGCGGCGAGATCCCGGAGGCTCGCCGGCAGATCACCGAGGCGCAGCGCACGGCCGGCCACGGCAGCCCGCCCGTGCACTTCCTGGCGATGATCGACGGACTGTCCGCCCGGATCGCCGCACGCGAGCCGGAGTCCAGGGGCGGAGGCCCGGCCGCCGGCGTACGCGGACTGACCGGCGCCCTTCGCATGGCGTGGGACGCCCAGTGCGCCGAGGCCGTCACCGGGTTCCTGGCGCAGAGCGCGGCGCTCCTGCTCCCGGCTGTCGGCTTCACTGCCGCCGGCGTACGCGTCCTGGCTGCCGCCGGGACGTGGCGGCTCCCCGGCTCCCTGACCGGGAGGGAACGGGCGGAAGCGGAGGAGCTCGGACGCCAGGCGCGCGAGGAACTGGGCCGGCAGCTGTACGAGTCCGAGCGCGCCGCGGGCACCCCGATGACTGTCGACGACGTCCTCGAACTCCTGACCCGCATCACCGCGGAGCTCCCCGGCACCGAGGGGAGCGGCCCGGATCGCCGCATCGGTTCCGACGGGAACAACCCTGGTCCGCGGATCAGCGGCAGCTGATCCGCGACTCCGCCCAGTCGGCCAGTGCCACCCCGCCGAACGGGGCCGCCGGTTCCACGACGAGCCGGATCCGCTGCTGCCCCGTGATGCTGACTCCCATGGGTACGGCCGGATCGGTGCCGTTCATCAACGGGGACTGCCACAGCTGCACCCCGGCACCGGTGAACACGGAGAAGCGCACCGAGCCGAGCCCCGCCGTCAGATCGTCGACCCCGACCATCGCCTCGTAGCGGGTGCATGCCCGGTTCAGCTGGATGGTGACCGACGAACGGCCGTGCACGGTCACCCCGTGCGCGTATCGCGTGCCGCCGATCGACAGGCCTGAGCGCCGCCAGACCCAGCTGCTCTCACCCATCGACACCTCCGGCTCCGTGTGGTCGCCGAGGAGGGAGTAGCGCAACTCGCTGACCTGGTAGACGACGGTCGGCGGCGCGGGTGACGAAGGTGCGGGCGTCGGTGTCGACGTGGGCTTCGGCGGCGCAGGGACCGGAGGCGTGGGCGTGGGCGTAGGTGTGGGCGTAGGTGTGGGTGTCGGTTTTGCCTGTGGCGGCGGCGGTGTGGGCGCGGACGGTGCGGGCGCGGGTGGTGAGGGCGGTGCGGGCGCGCTCGGAGGTTCGGGCTCCGACGCCGGCCTCGGGGGCGGTGGCGACGGCACCGCGGGCGCCACCACCGGCGGTCTGGCCACCGGCTCGGCCTCCGGCTTCGGCTGCTCGTCACCGACCAGCGCCCAGACCAGACCGGCTGCGGCAGCGACGGCCACCGTCGCCGCGATACCGGCCTTGACCGGAGCGCCCAGCCCCTCCGAGGCCACGGCGCCACCGGACGCACCACCGGACGAACTCCCGCCCGTCGCCGCGGCGGCACCCGCCCCCGCCGCACCGCCCGCCACGATCCCGGCGGCCTTGAGCGCGTACCCCGCGGCGAACCAGCCGACGACCGCGACCGGGAGGAGCGCCGGAATCCCGGCGTTGACATGCGCCAGCTCGCCCGCGGCGACCCGGCACTTCGCGCACTCGTCCAGATGCTTGCGGAGCCCGCGTTCGGCCCGCATCCGCAGGCCGCCCCGGGCGTAGGCGCCGAGCCGGTCGGCATGGCGCGCACAGTCGCCGCCCGAGGTGAGCGACTGGCTCACATGCGCTTGCAGATACGCCTGCTTGAGCCCCTCACGGGCCCGGCCGGCCAGCGCCGCCGTGGCGTTGGCGGTCAGCCCGAACAGCGGCGCGATCTCGCTCGGCGACTCCTCCTCGACGGTGGTGTGCCACAGCACCGCCTGCCAGCGCTCCGGCAGGCTGCGGAACGCCCGCATGGCCATCGACTGCTCGGCCTCGTGCATCGCCGTGACGTCCGCACCCAGGTCCAGCGTGTCCGCGTCCGGCACCCCGGAGGAGCGGGACGCCTGCACGGCGAACACCGCGAAGTCATCGACCAGGTGTTCCCGCTTCGCCGTTTTCGTCCAGGCGGCGGCGACATGCCGTACGGCCGTCATGAGGTACGCCCGCACAGCCTCCTCGGGTCCCTTGCCACCGCGTAACGCCTGCAGAGTGCGGGCGAAGACCTCGGCCGTCAGGTCGTCGGCGGTGTGGGTGTCCCGGCAGCAGCTCCGGGCATAGCGCCGCACACTGCCCGAGTGCCGCCGGAACAACTCCCCGTATGCGAGATCGTCCCCGGAGCGCATGCGCTGGATCAACTGGGCGTCGGAGAGCGCGAGTCCGGCGGATCCGGCACTGCTTCCGCCGTCCCGCTGCATCGGTACGGCGACCTCGGCCCCGACCGCGGAATCGGCGCCGACGTCGGCATCGCGGCCCGCCGGCGCGGACGGCCAAGGTCCGGGCAGCACGGTTCCGCCCTCGGTGTCACCGCCCGACCGCCCGGGGCCGGCCTGGCTCGGGACCCGCCGGGAGGCCGGCTCACCGGCCTCCGCGCCCTCACCCACGACCGAGACGCCGTCGGGCGGTTCTTCCTGCTGCCCGTCACCGCTCATCGCGGAAGCCCCCGTATGCGCTTTCGGACCCGAACACCGGGCCAGAGTGCCACACGGCGCAATCACGGCGAATGTTCAATCCCGGCAACCACTCGTCCGGGGTGTTTTCCGGAATGTGGTCACCAGCGCCCCTCCCGGCAAGCTCTGCCCCGTCGCGTCGCCCCGGCACGCCCGCTCGACGCGTGGGCCACAAGACCGACCGCCTTGCGATCGCACGCACCGGACGACGCTCTCCTACGGTGCCGCTCATGCGGTCCCGGTCACGCAGGGCGCGAGCGCAGCCCCTCCAGCAGGATGTCCAGCAGTCGGGCCGAAGCGGCAGCCTGCTGAGCCGCATCCGGCAGGACGGGCGCCGCCGTCGCGATGACCAGCAGCACGTCCGCCACTGTCACATCACGCCGCAGCTCACCCGCCGCCCGCGCACGGTCGACCAGCCGGCCCACGACCTCCAGCAGCTCGGCCGTGCCCGCGCCCCCGTCCGAGAGCCCGTCGGCGTCGGCCGGTTGCCGGCCGACGACCCGGAGGTCGGCCGGCCCGGCCCCCTGCCGCTGATGAGGAACCCGCGCCTCACCCAGGACATCGCCGGAGGCCGCAGCCGAGGCCGCGCCCACCTCCTGCGCAACTCCTGTGTCCCCGACCACCGTCGAGTCGTCGGCATCGACCTCGACCCGCAGCACCTGCGGCGGCAGCAGCCGCCCCGCGCCCGAGGCCACGGAGGTCCGCAGGAAGCGCGAGAGCGCCGACCACGGCTCGTCCTCCTGCCCCAGCGCGGTCCGCGCCTGGTCGGTCAGCCGGGAGGTCTCCTCCGTGGCTATCCGGCGCACCAGCACGTCCTTGCTCGGGAAACGCCGGTACACCGTGCCGACCCCGACCCGGGCGCGGCGTGCCACGTCCTCCATCGGAGCCCCGTACCCCAGCTCGCCGAACACCTCGCGTGCGGCCCGCAGTACATGCTCCAGATTCCGCTGCGCGTCGACACGCAGCGGCGCCGAGCGGTTTGCGGTGGAGCTGGAGCTGGAGCTGGAGCTGGAGCCGGCAGTCGCCCCCACCGTGCTCACCGTACCGACTGTGCCGATGTGCCCGATTCCGTCGGACGAGACAGCAGCAGTCTGCCCATGCGAATCCTGAATGTGCATAACTTCCCCCGGTTATGACGTCTCCCCCCGGAGACTTCCCGCCGTGTCGGTCGGGGAGTGGATCATCATCCCAGCCCGACACCCCGACGACATACGAACATAGTTGAGCCCGGGTCAATTCAGAAGAGGGCAGTTCCGCACGGTAGGCCCCCCGATCGGAGCAAGGACCGGTTGATTCCTGATTCCGCCCCTCTCCGCCACCCCCACGGCAACGTCTGACCTGCGCAGCTTCCGTATTGCCCCGGTGGCCGTCCCCAGCAGCCCATCCAGAACCTCCGGTCACACAGTTTGCCGGGGCTGTGGACAAATACCTGAGCACGTTGCGTCATGGGGAGGTGATGGCTTCAGATTCCCGGGGGACACCCCCCGGCCCGCCGCCGGGTGTGCGCATCCTCGTCATCGGCGGCGGCTACGTCGGGATGTACACAGCGCTGCGTCTCCAGCGGAAGCTGAAGCAGAAACTCAAGTCCGGCGAGGCCGAGATCGTCGTCGTCACGCCCGAGCCCTACATGACGTATCAACCGTTCCTGCCCGAGGCGGCCGCAGGCTCGATCTCGCCGCGCCATGTCGTCGTACCGCTCCGCCGCGTGCTGGCGCAGTGCACGATGGTCATCGGCGAGGCGCAGCGCATCGACCACGCCAAGCGCACCGCGACCGTCACCACGCTCGCCACCGGCGAGGACGGCACCGGCGCCCTGGAGATCCCGTACGACGAGATTGTCATCGCACCCGGCTCCGTCTCGCGCACCCTCCCGATCCCCGGCCTGGCCGACCACGGCATCGGCTTCAAGACCATCGAGGAGGCCATCGGCCTGCGCAACCACGTCATCGAGCAGATGGACATCGCCTCCGCCACCCGCGACCCGGCCGTCCGCGACGCCGCCCTCACCTTCGTCTTCGTCGGCGGCGGCTACGCGGGCGTGGAGGCGCTCGCCGAACTCGAGGACATGGCCCGCTACACCTCGCGGTACTACCACAACATCAAGCCAGAGGACCTGAAATGGATCCTCGTCGAGGCGTCCGACCGGATCCTGCCGGAGGTCGGGGACGTGATGGGCAAGTACGCCGTACGGGAGCTGCGCGGCCGCAATATCGACGTACGCCTCGGCACCCGGCTGGACTCCTGCGAGGACCGGGTCGCCGTCCTCAGCGACGGCTCGCGCTTCCCGACCCGCACGCTCGTGTGGACCGCAGGAGTCAAGCCCGCCCCGATCCTCGCCGCCACCGATCTGCCCCTCACCGAACGCGGCAGGCTGCGCTGCACCGCGCAGCTCGCCATCGAGGGCGCCGCACACGCCTGGGCCGCCGGGGACGCCGCGGCCGTTCCCGATCTGACGGCCGGTGAAACGGGCAAGGAGACCGCGCCCAACGCCCAGCATGCGGTGCGCCAAGCCAAAGTCCTCGCCGAGAACATCCTCGCGGCGATCAGCGGCGAACCGCTCAAGGAGTACCGCCACAGCTACGCGGGCTCCGTCGCCTCGCTCGGCCTCCACAAGGGCGTCGCCCATGTCTACGGACGCAAGCTCAAGGGCCGTCCGGCCTGGCTGATGCACCGTACGTACCACCTGAGCAGGGTCCCGACCTTCAACCGGAAGGCCCGCGTCCTTGCCGAATGGACCCTTGCCGGACTCTTCACACGCGAGATCGTCTCCCTCGGCTCGCTGGAACACCCGCGCGCCGAATTCGAACTCGCCGCCGGGGGCAGACGCACCGGGGACGACGGTCCGCCCACGCAGGATGGCTGACTGTCCGTACGGTCCGTCACACTGGACGTGTGACCATAGGTTGGTCCACACCTGTACAGACTGACCCGGCCGACCGTGACCAGCAGTGACCAGTACGACGAGGCCCGGCTGCGCCTCACCTCACCGGGGGTCCGGCCCCCGGTGCCCCCGACCCCGGCGGAAGCGAGCCGGTAGCAGAACCGGCAGAGGAAGCGGCCCGCCCGAGCGGACCAGACCGACACACGAGGCCAGAATTTCCGTGAACTTCACGCGTTGGAGCGTTTGCCTACCAGGGACGCAGCGTCGCGCCGCCGCCCGGGACGACCGCAATGCGGTGCCCGCGGCCCGCGGCGAGCACGCCGGGGCCGGGCCAGGGTCCGCCGCACCGGACGGAAACACCCCCAAGGCCTTCGGAGAGCTCTCCGAACCGGCCCCCGGACCCGCGCTGGAGGATCTCTCCGCCCGTGAGCTCCTCGGCCGGCTGCCCGCCCCGGTCGCCCTGGTGTACGGCCCCGACCACCGCATCGCGTACGTCAACGACGCCTACGCCACAGCCTTCGGCCCCCGCCCCACCGGCGCCACGGCGGCCGACGCGATGCCGGAGCTCGACGAGCTCAGCCTGCTGCCCCTCATGGACCAGGTCCTGCGCAGCGGCACGCCCCGTACGGTCAAGTCCCGCAAGGTCCGCAACGGCAGCTCGTACACCGTGACCTGCACCCCGGTCGCCACGCCCGCCGCCCAGGGCACGAAGGACGGCAGCGGAAGCGGCAAGGGGAGCGAGGGCGGTGTTCTCGTCTACGCGGCCGACGTCACCGACCACGCCGAAGCGGCCGAGCGCCTCCGCACCAGCGAGCGCCGCCACCGCGAGACAGCCGTCACCCTCCAGCGCTCCCTGCTCCCGCAGGAGCTGGAGCACCCCGACGACCTGCGGATCGCCGCCACATATCAGCCGGGCGGCACGGACGCCGCGGTCGGCGGCGACTGGTACGACGTCATCACCCTCGGCGCGGGCCGCACCGCGCTCGTCATCGGGGACGTGATGGGCCGCGGGGTGCGTGCCGCCGCGGTGATGGGCCAGCTCCGCACCGCCGTCCGCGCCTACGCCCGCCTCGACCTCCCGCCGCACGAGGTGCTGCAGCTGCTCGACGGTCTCGCCGCCGAGATCGACGCCAGCCAGATCGCCACCTGCGCCTACGCGGTCCACGATCCGAACGAGGGCCGGCTCGTCTACGCCTCCGCCGGCCATCTCCCGATTCTCGTACGCGACGAGGACGGTTCGGTGCGCCGCGCCGAGGACCCGACCGGACCTCCGCTCGGCACCGGGGGCTGGATCCACACGTCGGGCACGATCGATCTGCCGCCCGGCTCCACCGCCGTCCTCTACACGGACGGTCTCGTGGAACGCCGCAGCGAGGACATCGACGAGGGGGTCGCGGCCCTGGAGCGCGCCCTCTCCGGCGCCAAGGGATCACCGCAGGTGGTCTGCGACCGTCTCATCCGCACCCTCGGGGTCACCGCCGAACATGACGACGACGTGGCGGTGCTGGTGGTCCAGCACCCGGCCCGCACCGGGGCGAACGCGGAGCTGTTCCACAACGCCTCGCTCGATCTCCTCGGCGGCATCGAAGCGGCGCCGCGCGCCCGCGCCTTCGCCACCGGCGTCCTGACGTCGTGGCGGTTCCCGGTGGAACTGTGCGACCTGGGCGTCCTCGCCGCCGGCGAACTGGTGGCGAACTCCCTCCAGCACGGCACCCCGCCGATGCGCCTGGGCCTGCGCCGCACCGACCGCCGACTGATCATCGAGGTGACCGACGGCGACGACCACCTGCCGCGCCGCCGCCGCGCCGAGCCGGTGGACGAAGCGGGCCGCGGCATTTCCATCGTCGCGACGATCGCCTCGTCCTGGGGCAGCCGCCGCACACCCGGCGGCGGCAAAGCGGTCTGGTGCGAGTTCGCGCTGCCTCAGTGAGTGGCAGCAGAAGCCGCGGCTGAAACCGCAGGGGCCGCAACGGGGGCGGTCGCCGGCTCGGCCGTCGCTTCGGCGTCCCGCACCGACGCGGCCACCACCCGCGACGGCACCACCGCGAGCGAAGGCTGATCCTGTACGGGGGTGAGCCGGCGCCCCAGCCGCAGTGCGAGCACCGTGATGCCCAGCGAGAACAGCACGAACGTCACGATGTACGGACCGTGCAGCGAGGCCCCCATCGGCCCGCCCACGGCCGGACCGACCGCCAGCGCGAGCTGCTTGACCAGGGCGAAGGCCGAGTTGTACTGACCGACCATCGACTCCGGCGCCAGATCGGCGACCAGCGGCGCGACCGTCGGGGAGAGCATCGACTCACCGAGTCCGAACAGGGCGTACGTGGAGATCAGTGCGGCCGTCGCCATGGTCTGGCTGCCGTGCCCGAGCCCCGCGTACCCCGCCACGATCCAGGCGAACGCCCAGATCAGCCCGACCGCGGCGATGACCCGGCTGCGCTTGCGGCGCTCCACCAGCCGCAGCACGACGAATTGCGCCGCGACGATGACCGCGGTGTTGGCGGCCAGCGCGATGCCCAGCGTCGACGGCTCGATCCCGGCAGCCTCGGTGCCGTACGCCGCAAGACCGGACTCGAACTGTCCGTAGCAGGCGAAGAACAGCACGAAGCCCAGCACACACAGCTGCACCATCGCCCGGTGCGAGAGCAGCATCCGCAACCCGCCCTTCGCGGCTGACCCGTCGGTGGGCCTGGCGTCCGCGAACGAGGGGGAACGAGGCATCCGCACCGTCACCGCGACGACGCCGAGCACGATGAACATCGCCGCCTCGATCAGGAACAGCAGCGTGAAGGTCTCCGGCCGGCTCGTGTCGACGATCTGCCCGCCGACCAGACCACCGATGCCGAGCCCCAGGTTCTGCAGGAAGAACTGCATCGCGAAGGCCCGCGTACGGGTGGCGGCGCCGGAGCACTGGACGAGCATCGTGGAGAGCGCCGGCGCCATGACGGCCGTGCCCGCACCGAGGACGGCGGCCGACAGCACGGCCGTCGACACGTTCGACGAAAGTCCGAGGGCCGCGGCGCCCACGGACGCCACCACGGCGGCGACGATCAGTACCGGCATCGGACCGCGCCGGTCGATGGCCCGCCCGGTGAACGGCAGGACTGCCAGCGCTGCCATGGCGAAGACGGCCAGCACGACACCCGCCGTACCGGCGCCCAGATCCCGCACCTGTGCCACATAGACGTACAGATACGGAACGGTGAACCCCACACCGAACGCGCTCAGCGCGCTCCCCAGCTGGATCCGCCGCAGCGCCGCGCCCATTTCCCTGGTCACACTCACCTACCTCTACCTCAAGCTCATGAAGGACTCACGTCCAAAGACTTCAACAGTAAAGTTCGAACCTGAACAGTACAGGGTGAAGGACTTCGACGCCAATGAAAGGCGTGCCATACTGCCCGCCATGTCTGACACCACCGAGCCGTCCGGCCTCCAGGAGCCGAGCCTCGACGAACAGATCGCCGCCTATCAGCGCGAGTTCCGCGACCTGGATCCCCAGGTCGAGCAGGTCGTCTCGGCCCTCGGCCGACTGAACCGCCGGATGAACGTCGGGTACGGACGCCAGCTGGCCGACCTCGGCATCAGCAACGCCGAATGGGAGGTCCTCAAGACCCTCGTCGTGGCGGGCTCCCCCTACCGGCTGGGCCCGGGGGAGCTGGCCAAGCGCCTCGGTCTCACGCCGGCGGCGATGACCCACCGCATCGACCGCATGGCGAACGAGGGTCTGGTCACGCGGGACAGGGACGAGAGCAACCGCGTACGCGTCATCGTCGAGCTGACCGATGAGGGGCGTGCGAAGTGGCTGGAGGCGATGCGCATGGCATCCGCCTTCGAGGGGGACCTGCTCCAGGACCTCTCGGGCGAGGAGCGCGGAGCCCTCGGAGAGATGCTGATCCGCCTCCTGCGCAGGGTCGAGCACACCCAACCGGACGCCGGCGGCCGCCTCACGGACCTGGACTGACCGCACTCGACGGGGACACGCAGGGCGGGGGGCACGCCGGAAAACGGCTTGACCTGGCGGAGTTGACACGCCCCTACCCGATCCGTAAGGTTCTTCGAGTTGCCACGGAGCCGGAACGGTTCTGCGGCAACCGATCCCGCCGCGAATGCGGCAACTCAAACTCAGCACGATCTCCCATTCGGGACGATTTCGGCATGCCTGAATTCATTTCGAAGGCTCGATTATGAGCCGCCGGGAAAATCCGCTAGAGTTTGGACGTCGGAACGGCCCAACAGCCGGAAAGACAAACCCCGCTGACTGGGGATCAGGCCCGAAAGGATCTGATAGAGTCGGACTCGCCGGAAAGGGAAACGCGAAAGCGAAGAACTGGAAAGCGCAGTAACAAATCTTCTGCTTCG